>DAORIL010000645.1:0-3880 GCA_035438525.1 Pyrinomonadaceae bacterium | reverse complement strand
ATTTTCCCCCTGAAGGACCTTATGGGCAAGAGGGAAGCGACGGCTGGAAATTACCATTACCTAAGGTGCCGAAATTAGCTGCAACCGAGCGTCAGTTAAATGATTGGATTAAACCAGTAACCGGTCAAAGTTTAACCTTTTCAACAGTTGGAGCAAACAAAGAACAAATAAATTTAGTTCCGTTATTTCGTTCCCAGCATCAACGAATGACAGTTTATTGGGATGTCCAGTAGCTGTGCTACAAGGCAACTAACAGGAAATACTGAATTATGAAAAACTGCAAAAGTTTAATTTGGCAAACAATTTTTACATGTAGCCTTTTAATTACTTCGGCACAAATTACTCATTCACAAAGTTTTACCGGAACAACAAAACCAACATCCGTAATTGACGTTTGGACGCCAGGTAAAATGCCCGGAAATGCTGTGAGCGAACCTGAAGCGGACATGCCCGACAAAGGCGATAATGTTCAACGAATTACAAATATCAGCCATCCGACACTTTCGCTTTTTCCGGCAAGAATCAAGAATTCTCCTGCCGTAATTGTCTGTCCCGGCGGCGGTTACAGTTACGTTACTTACAATAAAGAGGGCGTAGAAGTTGCTGAATGGCTAAATTCACTTGGGATAACGGCACTTGTTTTAAAATACCGAACGCCGAAAAACCGCGATGGAGCATTTCAGGATTTACAGCGTTCGATCAGTTTAACCCGAGAAAATGCAAAAAAATGGAGTATTAACGCCAAAAAAATAGGGGTAATCGGATTTTCGGCTGGCGGACATCTGGCGGCAAAAGCGAGCAATTTATTTGAAACTCGTTCGTATGCGCTAATTGATTCAATTGATAAAAAAAGCGCGCGTCCCGATTTTGTGATTCTGGTTTATCCCGCTTATTTGGAACGCGATGGGAAAATTGTGGGGGAATTAAATTTAAAAGCAAAAATTCCCCAAACGCTGATCGTGCATAACGAAGATGATAAAACTTTCATTTTAGGAAGCAAGATTTATAACACGGCTTTGGATGAAGCGAAAATAAAACACACTTTTTTGCTCTATCAAACCGGTGGGCATGGTTATGGATTGCGTTCGGATAAAGAGGCAGGAAGGTGGACAAAAGACGCGGCGGAATGGATTAAAAATAATGTCTTACGATAGTTAAAATAAAAGTTTACCCGCGAAAAAACGGGAGTGAAAAACAACTCGAATAAGAACAAAAATATTGCGAAAATTTAAAATGAATAAGAGAAAAATAATTTTCTTTGATAGTTGGCAGCTTAAGTTAATTTATTACGCTTTGGAAATTAAAAAATGAATAGAAAGTTAGTAATTTTAGTTTTAGTTTTGATGCTAAGTTTTTCGGCATTTGGACAGCCAAAAAAGCCAAATATTATTTTAATTTTGGCGGATGATTTAGGCGTTGGAGATGTCGGCAGTTATGGACAAAAATATATCAAAACTCCAAACCTCGACCAAATGGCGAAAAACGGCATCCGATTTACGAATTTTTATTCATCTGCGCCTGTTTGTGCTCCTTCGCGGGCGAGCTTGATGACGGGGTTGCACCAAGGTCACGCGGTTATTCGGGGCAACGAAAATTTGAAAGGCGAAAGAGTTCCACTACGTCCGCAAGATACAACCATTGCCGAAATTGCCAAAAGTGCCGGTTATCTAACCGCAATTGTTGGAAAATGGGGACTTGGCGAAGACAAGACGACTGGAATTCCTAATAAAAAAGGCTTTGATTTCTTTTTTGGGTATTTGAATCAAACTCTGGCGCATAATTATTTTCCTGATTTTCTTTGGCGAAATACTGAAAAAGTTAGTTTGGAAAAAGGTTCTTATACACCCAATTTATTTAGAAAAGAAGCTTTAGATTTTATAAATCGTTCAAAAGGCAAGCCTTTTTTTCTTTATTACGCCGTCACTTTGCCGCATGCTAATAATGAATTGAATCGGGCAACTGGTAACGGGATGGAAATTCCTTCAAACGAGCCATACAATAACGAAAATTGGACAATTCAACAGAAAAATTATGCGGCGATGGTTTCTTTATTGGATTCGGATGTCGGAAAAATCAATGAACTGCTCAAAAATTTGAAACTCGACAAAAATACAATTGTGATGTTTATGAGCGACAACGGACCGCAGGGAAAAGTCGAAGGCAGTTACGACCAAACTTTATTTCAGAGCAACATGGGTTTGCGAGGCATCAAACGTGACCTTTACGAAGGCGGAATCCGTTCACCTTTAATTGTTCAATGGAACGGGAAAGTTACCCCAAACCAAACAAATGCAACAGCTTGGACACAATATGATTTATTCCCAACCATTGCAGATTTGATCGGAGCAAAATTTTCCAATAAAACTGACGGAAAATCATTTAAGCAAAATTTATTAGGCAAAAATGCTAAAAAACAAGACTTTCAATATTGGGAGTTTTACGAGGGCGGATTTGTCCAAGCGGTTAGATTTGGGAATTGGAAAGGCGTCCGAAAGGGAATCAAAGGCAAACTTGAACTTTACGATTTGGCAACGGACGAAAAGGAAACAACTAATGTCAGCGAAAAATTCCCCGAAATTGTTAAAAAGATTGGGGAGATTATGCAACGCGAACACGTTGATTCCGAAAATTGGAAAGTGAATTGATTTTGGATTTTGAATTTTAGATTTATTAGTTTTCATCTACGGTGAAAAAAAATCTAATCGGTTTAGTTTTATGAAATTTCTATTATTTACGGCGTTATTATTTTTGACCTGGGGAAGTGTTCAAATAACTTTCGGGCAAACAAATAAGCCTGTTACTTTAACTGACGATGGTAAAATTTACACCCTCGACAACGGAATCGTGATAGCTAAAATTGATAAAGATTCGGCTTCGATTGCTTCGTATAAATATAAAAATATGGAAATGATAGGTCCGATGGGGGTTGACGGTTTTTGGAAACTGCCGGCTGTTCCCCTCAATTTTGGAAGCAGTCGTGAATCCTCCATTTTGCAAAATCCTTCTGAAAATAAAGGCGAACGGGCGACTGTTTCGGTCAAATTCGCTTACGATGGCGACGCGGCAAAAAGTGTTCCATCGGACATCGAAGTTCGATACTCATTAGGACGCGGCGATTCCGGTATTTATCTCGAAGAAATCTGGCACCATAAACCTGAACATCCTAAATTAACTTTTCCGGTCGGACGCTTTGTTGTCAAACTCAATGATGATGTTTTTGATTGGATGACAGTTGACTCGCGGCGTTCGATGCAGATGATTACTGCGGATGATTGGAATCACGGAACCGTGATGAATATGAAAGAAGCGCGTTACATGAACAGTGGTGTGATGAAAGGTCAAGTCGAACATAAATATGACTATGCCGCCGTCCAATTTGATACACCTGCTTACGGTTGGTCTTCGACTAAACAAAAAATCGGGATTTGGCTCATCAATCCGTCTAGCGAATATATGAGCGGGGGACCAACTAAACTCGAACTTTCTGCCCATCGCGACGCGACTTTTACCGACAGTTTGACTGCACCTGCGCCCGCGACAATTTTAAATGTTTGGAAAGGTCCTCATTACGGCGGAACGTTTTTGGAAGCAAATCAAGGCGAAGAATGGCGCAAAACAATTGGTCCTTTTATGCTCTATGTCAACAGCGGTGAAACGCCCGAAGCGATGCACAAAAACGCTTTGGATCAAGCCGCCAAAGAGTCGAAAAAATGGGTTTATGATTGGGCGGTTGACGAAAATTATCCAAGCACGAAAAATCGGGGAACGGTTTCGGGGCAAATTGTTTTGAAAGATTTACCAACCACTAAAATGTCAAATTTATTGGTTGGTTTAGCCCATCCCGATTATCAAACTGAAAAAGGGGAAACGGTTGATTGGC
>DAORIL010000644.1:0-3892 GCA_035438525.1 Pyrinomonadaceae bacterium | reverse complement strand
CATCACCGTTTTTCCAATTAACCGGGGTCGCCACACTATGTTTAGCAGTCAGCTGCAAAGAATCAATAACGCGCAGAATTTCGTCAAAATTTCTGCCTGTGCTGGCTGGATAAGTTAAATTTAGTTTAATTTTTTTGTCAGGTCCGATGACGAAAACCGAGCGCACTGTAAAAGTATCACTGGCGTTCGGATGAATCATATCGTAAAGATCGGCAATCTTTTTATCTTTGTCGGCAATGACCGGAAAATTAAGGGCAGTTCCTTGGGTTTCTTCGATGTCTTTTGCCCACTCGTGATGTGAATCAGTCGCATCAACACTTAATCCGATAACTTTGACATTGCGTTTGTCAAATTCAGGTTTCAAACGTGCCGCTTCGCCAAGTTCGGTTGTGCAAACAGGGGTAAAATCTTTTGGATGAGAAAATAAAACTCCCCAGCTATCACCTAAATAATCGTAAAAATTAATTTCGCCCTCGGTTGTATCCGCTGTAAAATTCGGTGCTTCATCTCCAATTCTTAATGACATATTTTTTTTGCTCCTCTTATTTTATTGTGTTTAATACTTCGGCACAGATGAATCAACTTCGTCTGACCACGCCGTAATTCCACCTTTCAGGTTTATTAGTTTTCCATTATACCCGATTTCTTGTAACGCTTTAATAGCTTTTGCGCTTCTAACACCGCCTTTGCAATGAATAATTGCCGTTTGCGAAGCATCAATTTCGTTTGCTCGATTCACAACTTCTCCAAGCGGAATTAGTTTTGTATTTGGAATCTTGGCAATCTCAAATTCAAACGGTTCGCGGACATCAATAATTTGCAAATTCGGATTAACGTCAATCAAATTTTTCAATTCGGTTGCAGTGATTTCCTCAAGCGGTTTTTCTTCGACAACAGGCTGTTTTAATCCGCAAAACTCTTCGTAATCAATTAGTTCTTTAATGGTTGGGTTTTCCCCGCACAATGGACAATGCGGATTTTTCTTGAGCTTTAATTCACGGAAACGCATTTTCCAAGCATCGAAAAGCAACAAACGGTTGAGCAAAATTCCTTCTGCGCCGAGGATCACTTTGATAACTTCATTGGCTTGAATGGTTCCGACGATTCCAGGCAAAACCCCTAAAACTCCGCCTTCCGCACAGCTTGGAACTAATCCAGGCGGAGGCGGTTCGGGATATAAACAGCGGTAACAGGCTCCGCGTGTCGCATCGAAGACAGTTGCTTGACCTTCAAACCGAAAGATCGAACCGTAAACATTTGGTTTTCTCGTTAAAACCGAAGCGTCATTAACCAAATAGCGAGTTGCAAAATTATCGGTTCCGTCAACGATCACGTCGAAATCTTTGAATAATTCCAGAGCATTTTCACTGGTCAAGCGGGTTTCAAAAGCCTCGACATTGACGTTTGGATTGAGGTCGTGGAGACGATCTTTGGCTGATTCGATTTTCGGTCGTCCGACATCTTTTGTGCCGTGAATGATCTGGCGTTGAAGGTTGGATTCATCGACCACGTCGAAATCAACAACGCCAAGAGTCCCGATTCCCGCCGCCGCCAAATACAAACCCAAAGGTGAACCCAAGCCGCCCGTGCCAATCGTTAAAACGCGGGCAGCTTTAAGCTTTTTTTGTCCTTCCAGACCGACTTCGGGCAAAATCAAATGCCGCGAATATCGTGCGTATTCTTCGTTGGTTAAGTTTGGTAATTCTTCAGTTGCGGTGGCTGCTGTTCCCCCTGCAATCGCCGGAATTATCAAAATTTCATCGCCCTTTCTGATTGTTGTATCTGTTCCGTCCAAGTCACGAATATCTTCGTCACCGACATAAACATTGACGAAATTTCGTAATTGTCCTGCATCATTGTAAAGATGTTTTTTGAGTTCTACGTGATTTGAAGTCAACGAATTCAACGCTTCGCCGACTGTTCCCGCCTCAACTTCGATTTCCGATTCCCCACCCGCAAATTGTCGCAAAGCGGTTGGAATTACTATTGTTACTGACATAATTTTTGAGTGATGAGTGATGAGTGATGAGTGATGAGTTAAAAACCTATCACTTATTACTTATCACCTATCCCTAACTCCTCCTCATTAAATTTCGAGCGGTCATTTTCCATCACCCACGAGCGGGCATCAACTGCTTTTCCGCCAATTACCGAAACGATAATGTAAGACCAAACAGGGAGCGCATGGTCTAAATCATACTGCGATGGAATCGCCTTGTCTTCGGGGTGCGAGTGGTAATAACCGATAACTTCTAATTTTTGTGAACGGGCGTAACGCTCAGCCCGCAAAACGTCTTTCGGCAAAATCAGAACGCGATTTTTTTGATCTTCGGTGCTAGAATTTTCGAGCGGAAAGGTCTCGTGAACGGTTTTCGAGCCGTCCGGGTTGAGCGTTCCGATCAGCATTCCGCCGCATTCAAACGGATAAGTTGTCTCGCCGTGTGCCTTTATAT
This sequence comes from Pyrinomonadaceae bacterium, assembly GCA_035438525.1. Taxonomy (GTDB): domain Bacteria; phylum Acidobacteriota; class Blastocatellia; order Pyrinomonadales; family Pyrinomonadaceae; genus JAIBCC01. Next base: position 1,439 of record DAORIL010000644.1, on the reverse strand, counting down.
CTTCGATATGTTTTTCTGTTACAGCTATCATTTTCTTCTATTTCAACAAAGCCTGTTCAATGTCGGCAATGATATCGTTTGCATCTTCAATTCCGACTGAAATTCTGACTAAACTTTCGGCAATTCCTAAAGTCGCCCGTTTATTTGGCGAAAGTTCCCGATGCGAACTCGAAGCAGAATGTGAAACGAGTGTGTAAACATCGCCAAGACTTGTTGCACGGACGCATAAATTCAACGAATCCATAAACTTCCAGGCAGCTTCGCGGGTATCGTTTTTCAATTTGATAGAAACCAATGCGCCGCCAAAGTCTCCGCGTAAAACCTTATTTGCCAATTCTTTATCATCCAAATTTGGGTAATAAACCTTTTCGATCGCTTCGTTTTTTGATAATGCCAATGCTATTTTTTCAGCGTTTTGACATTGTTTTTCTAATCGTAACGCTAAAGTTTTAACTCCGCGCAAAATATGGTGCGCTTCCCAAACACTTAAAACTCCGCCGACTAGTTTTTTAATTCCTTCAAGCATCGGTTTATCAAATTCATCATTTGAAATAACAACTCCGCCGGTTGCGTCTGCGTGTCCGCTCAAATATTTGGTTGCCGAATGAACCGAAAAATCTGCGCCTAAACTCAGCGGTTGGCACAAATATGGCGAAGCAAAAGTATTGTCAACGACCAATTTTGCTCCGTTTTGATGAGCGATTTCGGCAACTTTTTCAATATCGCAAACTTTCAAAAGCGGATTGGAAATCGTTTCCGCTAATAAAACTCTCGGTTTCAATTCCTCCGTCAATTTTGCCAATTCATCTAAATTATTAAAGTCTGCGGTTTTGGTCTTTATTCCGTAAACACCGAAAATCTTATTAAGCAAATCAAACGTCGCGCCGTATAAATCCTGCGAAGCCAAAACGATTGAACCATTGGTAATTTCGCAAGCCGCAAGTGCCGCATGAATCGCCGCCATTCCCGAAGAATACGCGACTGCAACTTTACCATTTTCAATAGTTACCAAGGCTTTTTCCAATGCCGCAACGGTTGGATTTCCATAACGCGAATAAACATAATCACCGCCTTCGCCGGAAAAAACCTTGTCCATTTCCGCCATCGAGTCGTAAGTATAAGTCGCGGTTGGATAAATCGGTGTCGAAACAGGTTTGCCAATCGGTTGTTCGCCACGCTCGCCTGCGTGAACAAGTTTTGTCGTTATTGAATAATCGCTCATAAGTTTTTGGCAGAAACGCGACTGTTAAGGAGCGTGTTTCAAGTTAAAGTAAATGACACGCTTCCTGACGGTCGCGTTTCCGCCTTAAAATCAAAAAAGGCTTCGTGCTAAAGATAGCACAAAAGCCTTTGATAAAAAGTTTTGCAGTCTTTAGCAGTTTTTAACGTGGAGCAAGTTTCCTTAAATCGCCACAACGAATTTTCAAGAGACGTTACAC
>DAORIL010000643.1:0-3907 GCA_035438525.1 Pyrinomonadaceae bacterium | reverse complement strand
ACCACTGCTCTGTTTGGTAAAAGTAACTTTTAGATCAATTTTGGTATCCCAACAACTGCCCGGAATGCTTCCTCTGGTAATTTGTCCGCCAATTTGAATTGGAGCGAGCCATTCAAATTCAACTTTGTTTTTCTCACCAAAAAAATGATCTTCGTAAATCGAGGTAAATTTTCGTTCAAGCATTGTTTTAATTTCTTGAACCGTTGGTTTATCTCCCTTCCGTGGGGTTGAACCTTTGGCTTGATTTGGTTTGCCGGACGTGTTTTCGGATGTTTGTTCATCCGTGGTTTTAGTTTCCTCAGACTTTTTTGGTGAACCGGTTACGGATTCGAGCATGGCTAGAATTTCTTTTCCGTTACGGTTACGTCCGAAATTGTATTGTCGCGCCCATTCGAGTGCAGTTTTGCCGGAATCGTCTTTGATGGAAGCATCAGCACCATTATCGAGAAGGTATTTGATAATTTTCGCCTCCTTAAAACCCTTAATAGCTAAAATCAATATCGTTTCGCCGCCCATTGCATCGTTTTTCCAATTGATGTCCGCCCCTGCTTTGAGCGCATCATTTGCCGCGGCTTCATTCAGTTCAAAACCGTCAACCGCCACATATAAACGACGTGTTTCAGCACTTTGCGCCAAAGTAGAAATTGATGCACAAACAATAATAATTATTCCTAACAGTATAATTACTTGTCGCTGACTAATTTTCATTTTTGTTTCTCCTCGCTCAGCCAACCGATTTCTCTGACTTGGGGTGTTTTAAATCAGAGAAATCGTTTCGTGAATCGTTATTACTATTTTGATTTTGAACCCTACTTGATTAAAATTTGGAACTCATTGGGCAAACGTTTTGAAAGCTCCTCCACGGTTTACATTGTTATTTCTTAATGTGTGTAATTGGTCCGCTTTTGCCATCACCCAAATTGCATTGCCATTCGCCAAATTCATTTTTAAGACAATTAAATGTAGTATCGTCCTGATATCTTTGAATCTCGCCACGAAATCCGGTTGGAGCATAACCGGGATAATCCGAACAAACTGTAAAAACAACTTTTATTGGATAGATCGTAATTCCCGCTCTGCCGCCCGGACCATCAGGACTTTCGCCGCCGCCGCCTGATCGCCATTTATGAGTTGCTCCGGATTTAAAACTTTGAAAAGTTACAGTTGTCGTAAAATCGCGTTCTTCTTTTGGTTGATGTTCATATTTTAGTCGAATCAATCTTTTGAAAATATCGCTTTGAGTGGTTCCGCCTGTTTCATCAGAGAGCTGACAAGTATTTTCATTAAGTTTCTGTTCCTTTTCGGGTTTAACTTTGTCCCCTTTAATTTCGGCAGGTGGATTTTCCTTTTCAGGATTTTCTGTATTAGGTTCGGGTTTGTTTTCCTTTTTTGGAGGGCGCATCCATTGTGTCCAGGTAAAACTAAAAACCATTTCACGACCATCTTTATCCAGTTTCACAATATAAGAGCCGTAGGGATTTTCAGGGTCGTTTACTTTAATGATTTTCCCTGTGCGCCAAAACAAAGATTTTTCCGGGTCTTTGGATGTTTGCAAAGTATCAACTTCGACGGAATCGCCGACTTTGAATTTTGGCCCATAATTTTGAGCAAATGCCTGGAGCGTTAAAACCGCAAAAATGATTAAGTAGAACAAAAGCAGTGAGCAAAAATTTGTCTTTTTTTTCATAGGTTTTTCCTTTAGAGATATTGTTGGATAAAGAAATTTACCGCTATCTCCAAAAGCAAATTTTCTTTAACATTTATAAAAAAAGAGTTAGATTATTTCCTTTCTAATCTAATTCTGTGAATTTTGCCGTTCACCATAAATTGTATCTCCTTTGGCATTTGTCCAAGACATAGAATTGTTGTTAATCAAAAACTTTACCGTAACTTTTCCGTCTACCGGAGATTGAAAAACAACCGTCTCGTTATCAATAACCGAATAAGTTCCGGTTTCAGAAGCCCCGTTGTCTTCATTCTCCGTATAAGTGGCATCCAGGTTAAAAATTATCCTGAATTTTTGCGTAAAACTTTGAACTTCCCACTTTCCGATGAGGGATTTCGTCAGAATATTATTTGAAATATGCTTTGTCCCAAAAAATTTAATGAGTTTATTTACATTAGGAATTTGACAACCCATCACAACCAAAGTGAATGTAAATAAAACGAGTAACTTGTTAGTGATTGATGTCTTATTTCTCATACATTATTAAAATATTTTCCTCGTTTTTTGGTAAAATCACAGTTGTTTATATTTATGATTTCTTTTCAGAACAATCATTTTGAGACAGCATCCTGGACTATTTTGGATGTTTTCAAGGCCTCGATAAAGGGGTTAAATTGTTCACGTTTATTGCCCCAAAGAGTTACTATAAAGTCCCCCAGGAAAATATATGAATATTGAATTCCGGAATCTATTTCGGCTATTTCGATACCAGATAGAAGTGGTTTTTTTGAAAGTAATTTTCTGCCGCGACTTTCAATTGTTTTTGTTAATTCATCGTAATCATTTTTGGCTTTGGCTTGATTACTATATTTTACGACTTCCACAAATACTTCCTCTTCTCTTTGCTTCCCATAACTTGCCGCAAAAATCTCATCAGCACCGTGGTAATATTCATTTCCTCCCTTTCCAAAGGTAACCCACCTTCTGCCTACTTTTTTAGAATCGTCGCCTAAATTATCAAACTCGCCGACTGTATCGGGTAGGATGTCGATACCCCGATATTTTCCGATGAAAGGGGAATTATCAATGGAAGGTTTTGCAATCGGTGTGGAAGTTGGTTTGTTATTTGCAGAACCATTTGCGGTTTGGTTAACTGTCGATGAATTGGGGGTAAAATTTAGAATTTGGCATCCGGATGTTAAAAAAACAAGTATCGTCAATAATGGCATTAAAGTCTGAAAATAAAAGATATTTTTTTTATACATATATTTTCTATGTTGTTTTGTTTTTGAAACTGATTTTTTGGGCCTAAATAACTTTTAGTTGCCATCAAAATCCGTTAGAATCTATTTGCTTGCCGAAATTGTTTTGTTTTTCCCGACACAATTCGATTCAGATTTTTTCCCCTAATATAAGTAATGGCGGAAATACCCGGCAATTCCCGCCACATTTTTTTATTTTTTGAATTTATTTTTTTTGAAACGGATGAAATTAGCGGAAAGTGTAACTGAAATGTTAATCGAATGGAATGCAGGTGATGAATCTGCACTCGACAGATTAACTCCGCTTGTCTATAACGAACTGCGACGCCGTGCCGCAATTTACTTGAACCGCGAAGGAGATGCGGATACTTTACAAGCCACTGCCTTAGTTCACGAGGCCTATCTTCAAATAATTAATCTGCGAAACATTAAATGGGAAAATCGGGCGCATTTTATTAATACAATTGCAATGCTGATGCGACGGATTTTGGTAGATCACGCCCGTGAACGTCACGCCAAAAAACGTGGGTCAGGTGAGCGCGAGATTCCAATCAGTCAAGCAAAAGGTTTGATTGAAAAACAAAATATAAACTTGGTTATTTTAGACGAAGCATTAAATAAATTTGCCATTGAATATCCGCGACAGGCAAAGGTGGTTGAGTTAAAATTTTTTGGCGGATTAAATACAAGTGAAATAACTCAGGTTTTACAAAATGTCGGTGAAGAGACTTCTTTGCGAACAGTTGAACGTGATTGGACTTTTGCCAAAACTTGGCTATATCGTGAAATGAAAAGTTGAATAGTATTCTTATGGATTCGCCCCCAAATCTTGAAGCACTTTTTTCGGCAGCACTTGAGCTGCCAACTGCTAAACGCCAAAAGTTTTTGAAAGAAAATTGTTGCGATGATTCGGCCATTATTGACGAAATAAATCAACTTTTAGCCACTCACGAACAGATGAGGTCATCGGATTTTTTAT
>DAORIL010000642.1:0-3911 GCA_035438525.1 Pyrinomonadaceae bacterium | reverse complement strand
ATACCTTATGGACATAGCCATTCGTCAACTGGACCGATGGTGGCTGGCCGGCATGCCGGTAGTGGATACAAGGCCGTGGTTCCCCTATTGGGTCGCATCTGGCGGCGCAGATCTCATCAACTATTATCTGGACTTTGGAATTGCGGCAGGCCTGGGTGCGATTATTCTATTTTGCCTGATGCTGGTAAAAGCATTCGGGACGTTGGGGAAATCACTGCGACATGGGGTCTATGTCATGGGTAACTTTAATGCAACTGGTGTTTCATCATACGGAACGCCAACACCTTCCAGCAACTATTTACCACAAAATACTTCAAAACATATTCCTTCTTCGATCGTGGCTGATTCTATTACATTATTATCAAACTCCTGGCAAGATTCCTATAGTTTTTCTTCTCCTTTTGACCGCGCCGGGCGGGATCCAAGTGAAACTACTTTCAGGTTTGCAGCTATCAGCGGCAACAGTAAAGATTTTGCCCCATGCCCATCTAATCAAAGTCAAGGCACCGACAGTGGATTCGATTGCCAGTCAGGTGGTGTTCATAATCTATTACGATATTTGGAAGATTGGAATTCTACAGTGAAGAGTAATTTTTCGGGGTCAATTATTAATTTATACAATTCCGTTAACAGCAATAGCGTATTCAAATGTTGCCGAACTGTTTACGAACCACCCGTCCGAAATTATGTTTTCGAGGAATCATTTTTGGACATCAACCGAATTCCTCCGGGTTCCCCGTTCCTTCAAAGTATAACACTTACGGGATTTGAACGGATCAATGATGATTAATCAATAATAAATGGGTCAAAAAAAGCAGAAGGCAAATTTTCAGTGCTTTCTGCTTTTTTAATCTTAAATCAAACAAATACTGTTTATTCAAAACAATTTTTAGGAACATTGTCCATGGTATTTTTGATAAGCATATCAACCACGGGTTCAAATTTGTTTCCACTTTCTTCAAAAACCAAAAGCTGTTCATCGGCTGAGGTTCCTCGTTCTAAAATGGTATGAATATGTTCAATTTCCTTTCGCGAATCAAGTTCGTCAACCACTTCATCCACAAACTCAAGCAATTCGAGAATCAAATCTCTTGCCGGAACTTCTTTTTCCTTGCCTAGATCGAGCATCATTCCATCTAAACCATAACGAACTGCCCGCCATTTATTTTCCTGAATATACATCCGCCGATAAAGTCGAAAACCCAGATTCTTGTCAGTCAGAATTGATAATTTTGCAACAATTGCCTGAAAAAGTGCAGCAATAGCAATGGTATCATCAACTCTGGTCGGAATATCGCAAATCCGAAATTCCAATGTCGGGAAAAATGGATGCGGACGCACATCCCACCAGATTTTCTTTGGATTACTGATACAGTTCATTTTCAAAAGTGTATCAACATAACGTTGAAATTCTGGATATGAACCAAAATAATCAGGAATGTCAGTGCGCGGAAATTTTTTAAAAACTTCCGAACGATAAGATTTCAAACCTGTTTTAAAACCCAGCCAAAAAGGTGACGAAGTAGTTAGGGCTAAGACATGGGGCAAAAAATAACGGGCGGCATTCATTATTTGAATCTGACGCTCCCGGTCCGGAATTCCAACGTGAACGTGAACCCCGAAAATCAAAAGTGATTGAGCTACCATTTGGAGTTCATCAACTAGTAATTTGTAATGTTCGTGTTCAAAAATTTCTTGTGCAGCCCAATGCGAAAAGGGATGAGTTGAAGCCGCCACAATTTCCAGGTCTTTCTTTTTTGCCAATGAAGAGATGATGCACCGTAATTGTGAAATATCTTTTCGGGCTTCGGCAATATTGGCACAGACTCCCGTTCCGACTTCAATCATTGACTGAATCATCTCGGGTTTAACTTTTTCACCTAAAAGTAGTTTCCCTTCTTCTAAAATTTCCGAAACCTGTGATTTTAACTCGCGGGTTACCGGATCAACGATCTGAAATTCTTCTTCGATACCAAGCGTAAATTGGTCAAACATAATTGATTATTTCCCCTTGCCTCTTTTTTTTACTATTCCAAATTTAATTCTTCTTTCAGATATTCTTCAGTTTCCCTGGCTAGATCCTGAAAACGGACCCCGACACCATAACCAGGATCGGAATAGACCACTACTCCGTTTAACGCCATTTGCTTTTCGCCCATTGAAATTTGCATAAAAATCGGCATTCCAATTTCCAGTTTGGCATTAGTTGTCATATAAAGTCCGCCAATCCCGATGTCCCTCGTATTGGCAATCCCCGTTGCATCCCCGCCGCTGAAATGAACATCAACAATGAGTTTTTTACGGTCTCCGCCTCGCCTTTCTGAACTAGAAAGAGCTTCTGTAAATTCTTTTTTATTCATTATTTCCTCGCAAAGTTTAGGTGTGACTAAAAGTTTGAACAAAAACCTCTCAGTCATTGTAACCCATATTTTCAGAATAAATAAACGATTTTTTAATCAACTAAACAGTTTGTGTTTCTTTTACCAACTGCAAAAACATTCGTGCAGCATGTGACAGTTCCGAATTTCGTCGATAAATTATGTGCAAACGTCTTTCCAATTTCATTTCGTTGACCGCCAGAGCTTTTAATCTTCCACTTGTAATTTCAGCCTCCGCGGTCAGTTTTGGGATCAATGCCACCCCAACGCCCCGTTCCACTAAAATTTTGATGGCCTCTAGCGAAGGTAATTCAATCGCAATATTGAGCGGAGTCCGATATTTTTCAAAGCTTTCGATAACTTTTTCGCGGTAAGGTGAAGGCGCATTATGTGCAATAAAGGATTCCATTCCCAGTTCTTTAATCGAAACAGCTGATTTTTTTGCCAAAGGATGATCGGGTGAAACTACCAAAGCCAATTCATCCCAGGCGACCGGAGTTGATTTTACCGAATCATCATTTGGTTTGAATGAAATTATTCCAAGTTCAACTTCGCGAGCCATAACTTCGGTTGGAATTCGACTTGCAACCCCGCGGCTAACCTCAACTTTAATTAGTGGATATCGCCGTCTAAACTCCTGAATCATTGGTAATAAATAAAAAACCGTATGTTCATTTGCACTTAATGTAACTTTGCCTTGATGTAAATCACGCAATTCCTTGACCGCAATTTGTGCGGTTCTCCGTAGATTTAACATCTGCTTGGCATAATCCAGCAAAACCTCTCCTGCAGAAGTCAGCGTTCCGTCTTTTGATGAACGGTCAAAAAGTTTTTCGCCTACTTCCTGTTCTAAACGTCTAATTGCCTGACTGACTGCTGGTTGGGTGCGATGCAAAATTTCGGCTGCTCTGGAAAAACTTTTTTCCTGCGCAACTGCCACTAAAACTTCAAGTTGATTAATATCCATAATATTGGCAAATCAAAATCCTTCATTTTAATTCGTTGAAAACTCTAAGGTTTTGGGGGTAATCAATTTTTTCTTATCAATCCTAACCTTTTATAACAAATATTTCTATTATTTACCAACTAATTCTTTTGTATTAATTAAAATGTTTGTATTAAAATAAATTATCTTTTTATCAGAATTATAACCTTGACTTTTATTTTGAATATTTTTAGTATTTTAACAGTCATCAACTTATTGAAATTTGGAGTAAATTAAATGCAGGTTGAAAAAATCGAAATTTTTGACACAACATTAAGAGACGGAGAACAATCACCGGGTTGTTCCATGAATTTGAAAGAAAAAATTCGTTTAGCTAAGAAATTAGAAGATTTAGGAGTAGATATACTCGAAGCAGGATTTCCGATCGCTTCTGAGGGTGATTACGAAGCAGTCAAAGCAGTTTCGGAAGCAGTTTCAAAACCAACAGTTGCCGCACTTTGTCGTGCAGTTGAACCTGATGTTCTACGGGCTATTGACGCACTTAAAAAAGCTAAAAAATCAAGAATTCATACATTTATCGCTACTTC
>DAORIL010000641.1:0-3912 GCA_035438525.1 Pyrinomonadaceae bacterium | reverse complement strand
CGAAATATATGGCTCCCGAAGCCTTTGATGGTAAGCGAAGTGTGCAAACCGATACTTGGTCGGTTGGTGTAATTTTGTATCAAATGCTGTGTGGGAAGGTGCCTTTTCCGCAAGATAATCCGACTGAATTAATGTATGCCATTGTTTTCAACGAACCTCAACCTATATCCGAATCAATTCCACCGGATTTACGGAGAATAGTGCAAAAAGCATTGGCTAAACAACCTGAAAATCGTTTTCAATCAGCACGGGAAATGCGCGAAGAAGTGCAACGAGCATTGCTCAATATTTCACATCCGACTTTTGCACCGACTGAGATTTTGCAGAAGAAACCGTTGGATAATGAAACCATTGTAGATGATTCGATTTATCCCAATAAACCTGTGACCGAATTACCAAAAACAGTTCCTGCACCAACTTATTTGGTTAATCCGACAGTAGATAATCGTTCAACCGAATATGTGCCGATGCCTTCGACTGTGGCGGCGGTTACTCCGCAATATCAAGAACCTGTGCCACCGATAGTTGTGCAAGTTACGGAAGTTACGAATAAACAAGAATGGACAACGGCACGGATTGTTCAATGGATATTTTATTTTCTCGCGCCTGTCATTGGCGGTTTAGTGACTTTTAGATCCTTCTTCGAGATTATTTTAATTGCGTTTCCGATTTTCGGAGTAATACTTGGCTATTTTTTCCCAAGTGCTAAATGGAAATGGGGAATATGGCTGAACAGCGTTTCGCTTATCGTTGCCTTTTTCGGTTCGATAATCAAAGCCGGTAGTGGTTCAAACGACAATTTTTTTCTAGGAATGTTGGGTCTAACTTTAACCACAACAGCCTTGTCTTGTTTAACTTCATATTTAGGCTCGAAAATTTCGCCGCGAAAGGTTGAGAACGAATCTGCCGCAACTCCCGAAGAATGGACAACATTGCGGATTTTGCGTTGGGTATTTTATTTTCTTGCGCCGATAGTTGGTCTAATAATGATTTTCGTTAGCGGTAAAATCACCGAATTTGTATTTAACCAAAGAGTTATCAACTACGGTTGGTCAATTTTGCCATTCTTGTTAGTTGATACAGTAATTTTTTTCTTATTTATATTTATCATTTTTGGAGTCATCGGGGTTTTGCTTGGATTTTCGTTTCCCACAGAAAAGTGGAGATGGGGGCTATGGCTGAATCTAATCAATGTAATTGCAATTTGGAAAATTCGTAATTATTTTGGACTCTTTGGCTTTTATATGAGCATTAATTTTCAAGACCCAATGAGACTTTTCCTGGTGGCAAGTATCATTCAAAATGTGTTTCTCCTTATTTTTTCTTGCCTTGCCTCATATTTAGGTTCTCGGCTGGCGTTGCGAAAGGCTGAAAAGAAGGTTTTGCAAGGGTAAAAGCAAAATATTAAAACCTCATCGTCTTTGAGACGGAGGAGAAAATTGATGGGAAATAATCAAAAATCGTTCGGATTAACGAGAAGCAAGAAAATACTAATTTTTCTATTCCTTTCACTTTTTATCATCGCAGGATTTGTTTTTATCGAAAATCCCGTCTATTCATTCATTTACGGCTTTATCTACAAGGATACAAAAATAAACATCAAATCCGACGCTGAACTCATTTCAGAATTTCAAGCCCATAAAGAGGAATTTAGCCGCCTTATTCAACAAATCCGGCAAATTGAAAATGAAAGACAGCAGTTTGAAAATGAAAAAAGCAGTAAACTTTTCGATACCATTGATAGCAAACGGAAAGTAGTTGATCAGGCACTCCAAAAGTTAGGGTATCTGGAACATAGACATTATGTAGCGCAAGGACAAATCGTCATTCCGCAAAAAAGGTTTTATTATCAAGAAGGTCATTTGTTTTCTAACCTTGTAACCTCTTATGGTCTGGTGAAGGGTTTGATTTTGTTTGACGAAAATATGCAGCCGGATAAAAGCTATATAGTGGATTCTCTCGATAGTATTCACTCCTCAGGTAATATTGTCTTAAGCACTCGTAAGTTTATTTCTAAATTTGGTCAGAAAGGCACAATTTTCGTTCATATCGAAGGTAATTTGTATCTTTTTCTTGGAGTTTCATATTCTCCTGACCACTACCCAAATTCACTTGATTATGAATATTAGTTGCCTCACGACTTTCGGTTTTCCGAAAGCTTAGAATACAGGAGTTGAACGGTCAGATGAAAATCAGATTTTAATCTCGCCGTCGTTGTAACGGAGGAAAAATATGAATCGGATTATAGTTTTAATAACCATTGTTTTCTTGTTCAACTTCAATATTTTAGCTGATATGGCACCGCCGCCGATTGGCGAATATTATCAGGTTGCTTTACAACAAAATTATCCGGATTATCAGTTTTATATTGTCTCATATGATCTAAAGGTCGTGCCGAATCCAAACCCGCCGCATCCTTCGCGCCCTAATATGACGATCAGAATTCCCGAAACATTTAACTTAAGGAAAATTGATCTATCTATCGAAAAACCTTTTACCGAAGCAATTCCGGGCACACGAATCGAAAATAGAGGAACATTTGTCGGAAAGGATTTGATTATTGTTGCAGTCAATAAATCGCTGATTGGCGATGATGTCGAAGCGAAAATAAAAGATTCAATCGAAAATCAAAAACAGATTGACGGAGTTTTCACTAAAATTCTCACGCTCCAAGAAGGTTGGGGGCGCACTGAAAACAAAGCCGCCAAAGTGGTAATCAATACAGTCACGGGATTTGACGAAAAACAGAAGGCGATAAACATTCAAGGTTCCGCAAGCAAAGAAGCTTCGGGTAGTTTCGCCTCAAATTATCCTGGTTTAGGAATCATTGTAGGTTTACTTTTGACCCTAATTGCTCTTTTAGGATTTTGGCTAATAAACAAAAGAAGAACTGTGGCTTAAAAGCAGGAATAAAAAGTTGTTGATAACCTGTAATTACTTGCCTATAATTTCGATCACAGCAAAATTATGAAATTCTTGATTAGTTTCGTAGTCTGCAAAAAGCAATATTGATTAAAGGTGGTTGAGCCAAAGTAATAAAAGCAAAAAATAGTTTGTCTGTAACCTTTTTAATCCTTTTGTCACTGAACAATGAAAAGGCTGAAACTCAGCAGTTTTAAACTATAGAGAGGAACACTAACTGATGAAGAAAAACTTGACTAATTTAATTGTAATATTGACAGCCGGTATTTTGATGTTTGCAGGTTGCAAACTTCCGAAAATCGGCGGGGGAACCACTAATCCAACCAATTCGCCGAAAACTACTCCATCGCTTCCGCCTACTACGAAAATGCCGTCAAGCAAACTTATTGTTTGGGAGCTAGCTAACAAAACAAGCACGGCTGCCATTCTCTACGGTTTGACAGGAAATGAGTCGACCGATTCTTTGCCGAAAGCGAAAACTCTCGCACAGGAAGTAGGTGGAGACATTCCGCCGTTTCCGCCAAGAAAGGGCGATAAAATAAAAGATACTGTCGAGATATTAGGTTATTTGTTAAATGATTTTGGCAAAAAGTTCGGCAGCAAAATCAAGGATAAATACGGTGATACGGAAGCCGCACTGTTCGAAACATCCCTCAAAGCTAACACACTTTTATTGATTTACGTCGCCGACGATTCAACCTCGCTGGCAGTCGCCAAAGTAATCAGAGACCGAGCCAAAATCGGCGGTTTACCGGAAAACCTCTGGATGCCTGTGGTTGACAAAATCGAAAGCGGCGAGCCTTTTGACGAGGTTAAAGAAGCAATTTTCAAAATGCAAACTGATGTCAGCCGCTATCTCAACCAATAATAAATATCTTGAGGAGTTTTTCTCGAAAATATTGAGGAGTTTTTCTCGAAAATAGAAGTCTCGTAGATGTTTCAAGCAAATCAACAAATCGGTGGTTATACGCTCATCAAGCAAATCGGGCG
>DAORIL010000640.1:0-3918 GCA_035438525.1 Pyrinomonadaceae bacterium | reverse complement strand
TTCGCCGAATCGTTGAAGCAGGCTCACGGACTTTTTGGTTTGTGGCAATACTATTTATTCCGATAATCCTTGGAATTACAAAGATTTATCCGTGGGTAACCGTAGGAAATGATGAAATTCTGCAACATCGTGTAAATTATCTCAACCCAATGGCTTTTGGAATCAGATCAATCATTTATTTTGCGATTTGGTTTGTCATGGCGTATTTGCTCAATAAATGGTCAGCCCAACAGGATGAAACTACCAATCCCGTAGATGCAGCAAGTTTTCTCAGCAAAGCTACACGTTTTTCCGGTCCGACCATGGTTATCTTTGCACTAGTTGTAACTTTTGCCGCAATTGATTGGGTAATGACGCTGGATAAACATTGGTATTCAACCATTTGGGGGTTGCTTTATTTGATCGGTTGGGCATTAAGCACCTTTGCACTAGTCGTTGCTTTATTGGCAAATCTGATGGACAAAGAGCCGTTTAATCGCATCATCGGCAAAAAGCATTTTCATGATATCGGTAAATTGATGCTGGCATTGGTGATGGTTTGGACCTATTTCAATCTGTCACAATTCCTGATTATTTATTCAGGTAACTTGCCGGAAGAAACACCTTGGTATTTGCACAGAATGCAGGGCGGATGGCAGTATGTCGGACTTTTATTGATTGTCTTTCACTTTGCGGTGCCGTATCTGCTTTTGCTTTCGCGTGATATTAAACGAAATGCAAAATGGTTGTCTTCGATTGCAGTTTTGATCTTGGTGGTGAGATTAGTTGATATGTATTATCACATCGGACCTCAACCATTTATGGGACAAGAAGTCGGAAACGGATTTAATCCAAGTTGGATGGATTTTGTTGCACCAATTGCGGTTGGCGGACTTTGGTTATGGAAATTCTTTGGCGAGTTAAAAAGTCGTCCATTATTACCACATCAAGATCCGTTTGTTGAAAATGCTATCAAACACGGACAGCAGCATTAAAGAGGATGAGGGATAAAAGATGAAGGATAAAGGATTAAAACAGAAAAGTCCGAAATCCCAAATCCAAAATCCCAAATAAGATTATGGGAAGTCACGGAAAAAAAGTAGAAATTGATACAAGCAAAGGCTATGAAAAGAACGAGATTCAGCTTGGCGGGATTGTCGTGACGGTAATTGCCTTGTTTTTAACCTGCGTAGTTTCTTTCTGGTTGATGTATATCTTGCAAAATTATATGGAAGCAAGTTGGACCGAATCGGAAAAACAAACGGCAAATCCGATGGAGCGTAGTTCTAAAGATAAACTTCCACCGGAACCGCGTCTGCAGGCTGCTCCGGGGTTTGGGGTGGATAGCCCAAAAGGCAGAATCAATCTCGAACTAAAGCCGCCGCAAGCTGAATGGCAAGAATTGCAAAAAATTTGGAAAGACCAAACTGAAAACGGACAAAAGGTTGTCGAAAATGGTAAAGAAACAGTAATTACTTTGCCGATTGCCGAAGCGAAAAAGCAATTACTTGCGCAAGGAGTTAAAGGCGCTTCTGACGAAAAAGCAATAGATGAAGCAATCAGTATTTATTCCGGTGCCAGCGCAGGCCGGGTAGCATCGGAAAAAAGGAAGTAAAGGAAGTAAATAAAGTGAAAAAGGGAAAAAGTGAAAGAGGGAAAAGGTGGGGTGGTTTTAGAAGTAAAAACTTTTTAACTTTTGGAACGTTGCACTTTTTCATCCTAATTGTTCTTTGCAGTGCAAATATTGGTTTTGGACAGAGAGTTGAACATTACAATTCGCCGCTCTATTCGCCCAAAACTTACGATCCGAACCAAACCGGCTCAAGTAACGGTTTACCAAAAGTTTTAAATGATGTCGGTATTGAGCAAAAGTTGAATGAGCAGCTTCCGCTAGATACTGAGGTCAAAGACGAAAACGGTAAGACGGTAAAAATCGGTGAATACTTTGGAAAGCGTCCGGTCATTTTAGCCTTGGTTTATTATGAATGTCCGATGCTGTGCAGCGAAGTTTTGAACGGCTTGACCGGAACTTTGAAAGGTTTGAATTTTAGTGCGGGAAAAGAATTTGATGTGGTCGCATTGAGTTTTGACGCAAAAGAAAACGAAAAGCCGGAATTAGCAAAGAACAAAAAAGAAAATTATTTGAAGCGTTACGGGCGCGAGGGATCCGAAAACGGCTGGCACTTTTTAACCGCAACGCAAGATTCGATTGACAAAATAACAAAAGCTGTAGGATTCGGTTACAAATGGGATGAGCAATCACAACAATTTGCTCATGCCGGAGCAATTATGGTGCTGACTCCTGATGGCAGAATGTCAAAGTATCTTTACGGAATTGATTATGCTCCAAAAGATGTAAAATTTGCCATTATGGAATCAGGAGAAAATAAGATCGGAACTCCTGTTGATCAATTATTGCTGTATTGTTATCACTACAATCCGGCAACCGGAAAATACGGCTTACAGATTTTGAATATTATTCGAATCGGCGGAATTTTAACATTACTTGGTATGGGAACGATGTTCTTTGTTTTTTGGCGACGGAGCAAGAACAGGAATCAAGATTTTAGAGAAGAAATAGTCGCTTAAAAGTTATGCAAAACAACTCTTGGATACCATTATTTCCAGATCAGGCTTCCAGCTTCGCGTGGCAAGTTGATGCTTTGTATTTTTACATTATTGCAGTGTGTTTATTTTTCGGTGTGGGCGTAGTAATTTTTGTTGCCTTATTTGCGTTGAAATATCGCGAAACCGAAAAATTTGCCACTCCTGAAGAGATTCACGGCTCGAACGTCCTTGAAATAACTTGGACAGCAATTCCGTTTGTCATTGCGATGACGATTTTTGTGTTTGGGACGTATGTTTTCTTCAATTTGTATCGGATGCCGGCAGAAGCAACGGAAATTTATGTAGTTGGCAAACAATGGATGTGGAAATTTCAACACGGCACCGGACAGCGTGAAATTAACGAATTGCACGTTCCCGTTGGAACTAAAATTAAACTGATAATGACAACCGAGGACGTTTTGCACGATGTTTATATTCCGGCATTTAGAACCAAAGCAGACGTAGTTCCGGGAAGATACACGTATCTGTGGTTTGAGGCCACAAAACCGGGTAAATATCATTTGTATTGTGCGGAATATTGCGGTTTGAATCACTCAGGAATGGGTGGTTGGGTTTATGTAATGGAACAACGTGATTATGATAATTGGCTGGCAGGAAATGTAACTAATCAAACTCCGGTCGAAGCCGGACAAGATCTGTTCCAAAACAAATTAGGTTGTGCCTCGTGCCACCAGGATAATTCCCAAGGTCGCGGACCAAGTTTGAAGGGGCTTTTCGGAAAAGATCAAAAATTAACTAACGGTCAAACGGTAAAAGTTGACGAAAGCTATATTCACGAATCGATTTTGAACCCGCAAGGTCAAATTGCCGAAGGGTTTCAGCCAATTATGCCGACTTTCAAAGGACAAGTAACAGAAGAGCAAATCAATAATATTGTGGCTTATATCAAATCCTTGAATCCTTCAGCGGCACCAAGTAGCACCACTGCGGCAAAACCGGCTGCACCTGCTGCAAATACCGCACCAACGACAAAGTCAAATACGAATACAACAACGAACACAACAAATACAACAGTTAAGCCTGCGTCAAACACAGCAACACAGAGCAATGCAAAGGGTGGTAAGTAAGTATGGAAACAGTAGCAGAATTTAGAGATAAAACTAAAAAACCAGAGTTACATTATCTAAACAATGGATATAGTGTTGCTTCGTGGCTTTTGACCAAAGACCATAAACGTATTGCAATGCTTTACTTAGCAAGCGTTTCGTTCTTTTTTATGTTGGGCGGAATTTTTGCAGGGTTGATTCGTTTAGAGTTGATGACACCGCAAAGTGACCTGTTGGATGCCGCGACTTATAACCGTGTTTTCAC
>DAORIL010000639.1:0-3923 GCA_035438525.1 Pyrinomonadaceae bacterium | reverse complement strand
GAAGGTTCATATTTAGATATTCTCTCTGACGAAGGGGCTCAAGGTTTTAATCCGGCTGAATATCAGATTCAATTAACCCGTCGTGTTCGCGGACTTCCACTCTGGTTTTCATTGGCAATGCACGGGACGGAGCGTTATGAACAAGCAATTGCCAGGGGCATTGAGCTGGCACAAATCGCTGGAAATCTGATTCGCAATAGTCCTCACACTCAACTCGTTCGAGAGCCGGGGTTATCATGTGTTTTGTTTCGTCGCTTGTGTTGGGAACCGGAGGATTATCGAAATTGGACGTACCAGAATCTAAAAAGTGGTTTTGCCTTCATTACGCCAACTAAAGTCAGACACGGGGAGGATTTTGAAACGGTTTCCCGTTTTTGTTTTATTAATCCTGATACGACGGAAAAGGATATTAGTGAGATTCTGGAAACTATGAAATAGTATTGAAATATGCAGGATTTTCGCTTAAAAGTATTTCGGACAGTGGCTGAAAATTTGAATTTTACTCATGCTGCTGAGGTCCTCTTTATAACGCAACCCGCTGTTACTCTGCAAATTAAAACTCTGGAAGAGGAATTGGGGGTAAAGTTATTTGATCGTTCCGGGGGCAAGGTTCGTTTAACTGAAGCCGGTGAAATACTGCTTGACTATGCTGAGCGAATTGCCGGGTTATATAGTGAAGCCGAGACAGCTATTGGCACACTGATCGGAGAACAGCGCGGGAAACTTTCCCTGGGGGCTTCCACTTCCATAGCTCAATATGTCCTTCCCCACTTAATCGGTAAGTTTCTTTCCCTACACCCCAAAATCGAATTTTCGATGATCAGTGCCAATACTGAAAATATCGTCAAGGCGTTGGATGCAAAATCAATTTCGCTTGGTTTGGTCGAAGGACCGATTGGACGCTCCGATTTAAAGTTCGAACCATTTATCGAAGATGAGATTGTCGTCATTGCTGCCGCCAACCACGAACTTGCCTTAAATCAATCGGAAAAGATCAGTCTCTCAGACTTTGCCGAAATGCCGTTGATTATGCGCGAATATGGTTCCGGCACACGCCACGTTATCGAAAACGCCCTCAAAAAAAACGGGTTAAAATTATCCCAACTAAAAATCGTAATGGAGCTTGATTCAACCGAAGCTATCAAATCGGTAGTCGAAGCCAATCTCGGTATTGGCTTAGTCTCCCGCTGGGGATTAACCCGTGAACTTGAACTCGGTACACTCAAAATAATCAAGATCGACCAGCTCGAAATCAAACGTCAGTTTCAGTTTGTTTATCCCAGAACACCCCGGCTTGATGCAACCGCAGAATCCTTTTATCGCTTTGCCCGCCGTCATCTTCCGACCCAGATTTAATAAATTATCCAAATTGATTGACTATCTAACTCATTGATTTCAAGGGAGTTGTTAGTCCTGTTTGAGATGATAAATTTATCTTATGAGGCATCAGAATTAATCATTGGACACAACTTTCCAAAGAGTTCAAAATCTTTCTTTTGCTGAAGTCATTCTTTTCTATTGAGGTGACTCAGAAGTTAAAAACAAAGATTAAAAATTAATGTTATGGAAATAATCAGTCCCGAAAATCGCAGTAAATTTATTTACGATAAATTCAATTCCAAAGTCCTGAAACCGGATGAGCTTTTGATGATCAACCAGTTTCATAAAACGGATTATTATTTTGTGACGCTTCAGCAATATGAAGTATCAGGCGAATGGATTATCTGGGTGAGCAGTGATTTATTTGCAGAATTCCAATTCGAGGATGTCTGGCTGATCTTTTCGAGACTGGAAAGGACAAAAGCGGAAGCTGTTTATTCATCTCTGAAGGAGCGGTTTGCCGGGATGGACAAGCAGAAAACCCCGAAATTATTCAGACAATATCTTAATTCCGTTTTTGATGAAATAGAAAAGGAAATCAATCAAAACCGGGAAATATCAGTAGCCGCTTAATACTCCGATTTATAAAATATAATGTCCGCCAATAAACCAGTTTCCATTGATCAATTCCTAGCAGAACTCTGTTCGATCCCGGCTGAAGAATTCAGGAACGGTGTCATGTATGAATTTTTGCGAAAGAATCCGGTTGAAATAGATTCCTTGGACCCGTATCTATTCTTCACCAAAAAATTCTATACCCGAAATCTGATCTTCAAGAATGAGTTGTTTGAGCTAATGACGCTTTGCTGGGATGTGGGTCAGGAATCCCGCATCCATAATCATTCTGAACAAAACTGCTGGATGACGATTCCGATGGGAAAACTCTTTATACAGAATTTCAATGAGCTGGAATGTAATTATGGTGACAACTTTTCCCGGATTACTGCTTCAACCGCAGTTGTCTTAAGAAATGATTTTCACGCTGCCGAAGTCGATCAGGAAGAACCGATCCATCAGGTCTGCAATTTAGAGACTTTTCAGGAGCGGGCAGTCAGTCTCCATATTTACTCAAAACCCTATGATAAGTGTTTGATCTATAACCAAAGTAAAAATCATGTCCAGGAAGTAAGCCTCTTCTATACCAGTATTGATGGAAAACTCTGCGAAGGAATCAAGCTTTAAGCAATAAAAACTTTTACATTTTAAGAATACGAACAACAACCCCATCTATGAAAAACCTGCCTAAGAGACTAGCAAACAAATTTTTATTTATCTTTTTCCTGTTGTTCCTCCTTACGCCCTGGTCCTCACCGCCTCTTGGCTTGGGGTTAGGATTATTATTCGGTTTGCTTATAGGTAACCCATTTAAGGAAAAATCTCAATCACTTTCTAAAATCCTCTTGCAAATCTGTGTGGTTGGTTTGGGCTTTAGTATGAATCTGGAAGAAGTCTTGCAGGTCAGCCGAAGCGGATTTATTTATACGATCTTAGGAATCAGCTTTGTCATGAGCCTTGGCTATCTGCTTGGTAAACTACTCAAAGTAAATCAAATAAACAGTTACCTGATCTCAGTCGGAACAGCTATTTGCGGAGGCAGTGCGATTGCCGCAACAGGTCCGGTGGTAAATGCCTCGGACGATGAAATGTCGGTTTCTCTCGGAACGGTTTTTATTCTCAATTCGGTTGCCTTGATGGTTTTTCCGATGATAGGAGGAGCGGTTGGTTTATCGCAGGAACAGTTCGGGCTGTGGGCGGCACTGGCTATCCATGATACCAGTTCAGTAGTCGGAGCCGGGATGAAATTTGGGGCGGTTGCTCTGGGGATTGCTACAACAGTTAAACTAGCCCGTGCACTCTGGATCGCTCCGGTAGCTTTGATTACCTCAGTCATTAAGAAAAGTGAAACCAAAATCAAATATCCTTATTTTATTTTATTTTTTATCTTGGCGGCATTTATTAATACCTACTTACCGTTTGGTCAATCTTTTTTCAGCCAAATTAATTACTACTCAAAAACAGGCTTGATTGTGACCTTATTTTTGATTGGAAGTAATATTTCAAAAGAAACATTGAAATTAGTCGGCATCCGTCCGTTATTGCAGGGAACTGTTTTGTGGTTGGTGGTGACAGCCCTTTCTCTATGGCTGATTTTTAATAACTGGATCAGCTTATAAAAATATTTACCAGACCATTTTCAATTGAAGATTAATTATCAAAAAGATTAAGAATTATGACACAAGCAAAAGTTAAGAAAGTTAAACCCGATATACGGGCTATAACACAACGCGTTCCGCCGAGCGGAAATCTAGTTCAAGGTCAGTCCGAACTGGCGATTGATCCGCAGCTTGCCAAAGAAGCAGCTATAATTATCGCCGCCAGCCAAAACCATTACGGCGGCTCCGAAGGCGACCTGAATTTGCGAAAAGCCGTGGCTGAAAAAATTAAACAATATAATGGAATCGAAGTCGATGTTGAAGCAAAGCCATTGGGGATACAGCCGAGATAACGCAAAAAATAGGAACTTTGGTTTAACAAAATTTAAC
>DAORIL010000638.1:0-3924 GCA_035438525.1 Pyrinomonadaceae bacterium | reverse complement strand
GATCGTGTCGCGTCTTTGTCCGAGGCAAAGCAACACCCGGCGCGGTTTTTCATCCGATTCATCATTCGATTCCAGGACTTTATTATCTTTTTGCAAGGCAGATAATAAGGCACGCATTGCACTGTTAATTTCAAATTCCTGCTCTTTTGCAGAAAACTCTTGTTTGCCGTCCTCAACTGCCGGTGCCGGAACATTTGCCTCCAATTGCTGAACGGTAGAAGCTTGTTTGCTATTGACTCGAATCAGATTTTGGCAACGCGGACAGCGGACCGTAAAATGTCCGTTTGGCACTTTTGATTCATCGAGCTGGAGAGAAACTGAGCAGTTATCGCAACGTATAATCATATCTTTGTTTAATGGTTAATGGTTAATGGTTAATTGTTAAAGCAAGTTGAGTTTTTTGCATTTCCGCTTTTAAGCCTATTCAATCAAATCTACAAAAGAATTATTAGTTTTTGGCAACGGTGGCATTGTTCCCGAACCAAATTGGTTATCGGCAGATTGGCTGTTAATAAAGTCTTCGGTTCCACCCAACCCTTTTAATTGCAGCAACAAATTGTTTTGATTGGTCGCATAAGAAAGCCCATCATCGAGCGTAACTGTTTCTTTTTCAATTAATTGACGAATTACGCTATCAAAATCCTGCATTCCGTCAATTTCACCGTCTTTCATTGCATCGAGCAAACTCTTGCCTTGTTCTTCACCTTTTTCGATATATTCACGGGTTCGCGGATTTGATTTCAGGATTTCAACTGCCGCCACGCGACCTTTGCCATCGGCTTTCGGGATCAAACGTTGTGAAACGATGTAACGAAATGTTTGCGCGAGTCGGGTCCGAATAACTTTTTCTTCATTTTTCGGATACATCCCGATAATCCGGTCAACTGTTTTGGAAGCGTCAATCGTGTGCAAAGTTGAAAGCACCAAGTGACCTGTTTCGGCGGCTTCGAGGGCAATTTCAGTTGTTTCCAGATCGCGCATTTCGCCCACCAGAATAACTTTTGGAGCTTGACGTAATGCCGCTCTCAGTGCAGAACTAAAATCTTTGGTGTCACTACCGACCTCGCGTTGATTAATGGTGCATTTCTTATGTGAGTGGAGAAATTCTATCGGGTCTTCAATCGTTACTATATGATAGCTTTTTTGTTCGTTAATACGGTCAATAACAGCCGCCAAAGTAGAACTTTTACCCGAACCTGTGGGGCCTGTCACCAATACCAATCCATTCCGCAAATGACAAATATCTTCAAGCTGCGGCGGAACTCTAAGGGATTCAAAACTCGGAATTTCATGCGGAATCACGCGCATTACGATGGAATAAGAATTGCGCTGTTGAAAGATATTAACCCTGAAACGGCATTTTGAGGGCAAACTCCAGCTTAAATCCGCCGTCCCGTTACGGGCTAGGTGGAGTGCAGCTTCAGGATTATCACGCATAATTGCCATAGCAATCATTTCGGTTTGAAATCCCGTCAATTTGCCCAAACCCATTGGCGAAGCAGAGTAAAGGCTGCCACTAATTTCCACTTGCGGTTTTTGTCCGGTCGAAAAATTAAGGTCGCTGACGTTGTCAGAAATGAGCAGCATTTGCTCAATAATTGGTGCTATGTCTAGCAAACTCATTTATTTGGGGTAACTCCTCGAAATATTCTTAGAAAAGGTAGGTAAAAGTTGAGCAGACAAGATAGGACTTTCAAATAATCTTGCCGTTAATTATTTTGGCGCAAATTAAGCTGAAAAGCAAGTAAAATCTTTTACATTTTACAAAAAGTTTTATAAATGTTTTACAAGCCTGTTGAGGTTTGCTGCAATTTGGTTGGCGGGTTTTAAAATTGCACTGATAATTGCGACTGAATCTGCTCCATTTTCTAAAACTGGGTGATAGTTTTCAAAATCAATTCCGCCAATTGCTACGAGCGGAAAGTTCCCAATTGCCTCACAAACTGATTTTAATCCGTCAATTCCAATTGTGGCATCAGGATTTTCTTTAGTAGAAGTATCAAAAATTGGTCCAATCGCCACATAATTTAAAGGGAATTTAGTAGCTTCAATCGCTTGAGCGACATCGTGAGTCGAAAATCCGATTATTGCATCTTCGCCTAAAATTTCTCGCGCAGAGATGGGCGAAAGATCATCCTGTCCAAGGTGAACGCCATCGGCTTTGACCGTCAGAGCTATATCAATTCGGTCGTTAATAATAATTTTGACATCTGTGTTTTGCACAAAATCCATCACTTCTTTAGCTGATTCATAAAACTCTTTTGGCGAAGCGTGTTTTTCACGGAGCTGGATAAGTTTTGCGCCGCCTACAATAAGTTGTTTAACTTGTTCGAGATGCGAGAGTTTTGTGATAGAAACATCCGTGATCGGATAAATTTTCGGTAATTGAAAATCCATAAAGTTTTATTGTAAGGTAAAATAAAAAAGCAGTAAAAATCCGGATTGCCCAATTTCCACTGCGTGTTGCCTGGTTTGTTTAAATTTAGTTTTTGCGGTCAAAGGCAATGCCTTTATTTACTTGCTCAATTGCCTCTTTGACCAAATCGATCGCTTTATTACGATGTCCGCCTTTATCTGCCGTTGCTTTATTTAAATTGCTAAGAGCCTCTTGAAGGTTATCTTTAGCTTTTTGCATATAAGGCTGATCTGTAGAAACGGTTTCGGAATCGGCAAAAATCTCGTTCTCATTAAAATTTTCGGTTCCATTTCGTCGGTCATACTTAATGCCTTTTTCTACTTCGTCAATCGCGTCTTTGACCAGTCCCAAAGCCTTATTACGATAACCGCCTTTGTCAGCAGTAGCTTTGTTTAAATTGCCTTTGGCTTGATTTAAGTTAGTTTTTGCCGCTTTCATAAAAGGTTGGTCAACCGATATTGCAAAAACAGAAATGGTTGAAATCAAACTCAACATCAAAGCCAAAATACTTTTTGTTTTTTTCATTTTTAGTTCTCCTTAAATTAAGGTTTCTATTTGAATTATACCTCTTTAGGCATCGAATAATGAAATAATTAGGACGGTATGAATTGGTCAATATCATACAACTTTTTATCCGTAAAACAAGGGCAAAATACTATTAGAAAGAAGATAAAAGTTTAAATTCATTACTTTGGAAGAATAAAAAAACGAGCAGAAATAAATCTACTCGTTTTTTTTATTAACAATTAACCAAACCACTAATTACCCGGCGAAGAGCTTTGGACAGTAATTGATGTTCCTGCCTGAAGTTCTAAATCTCCCTGGTTTTGGATAGCAACCGTTCCTGCACCACCGCCGGCACCAATTCCGGCACCGATGATCGCACCTTTAGCACCGCCAAGGATTCCGCCGATAATTGCGCCAACTCCCGCACCAACTCCCGCACGTTTAGCTGTTTCTTTGGTTTGGCTTTTTGAAGCCGTGCCTTCTGAATCAACTTTGACACTTTTGCCGTTTGAGTCGGTAATGCTCTGCAAAAATCCGGCAAAATCATAATTCTGACCATTGGGTAAACGAATTGTTTCAAAGTTGAGCGTCATTTTTGCTCCGCCGACCGGATTGCGGTTTGAACGGTCAATTGCCGATACATAACCTTCGATGATTGCACCGCGAAATTGATTTGGCGCAGTTACCCGCATCGAAAAACGGTCGTTATTTTGCGAATATTTGGTGGTCAAATTGTTTTCCAAAACTCCGGTAATAATTTCGCCGTTCGGAACGACAAATTGTCCATATTTTGGCGTGCGATTGATCGTCGGATTGTTTGTGGTATTTGGCGTATTATTCGGATAATTATTCCCACCATTATTGGTTGGATAATTGTTTCCGTTGTTGTTATTTGGATCGTTATTTCCGCCATTATTCGGATAATTATTGGCGTTGGTATTTGGATCGATATTTTCGTTTCCGTAAATATCCATTCGCGCCAACGAATCAGATTTAGTATA
>DAORIL010000637.1:0-3926 GCA_035438525.1 Pyrinomonadaceae bacterium | reverse complement strand
GTTCAAAAATGCCGCGTGAATCAAACGATACCGAAGACGGACGCTTCCGAAATCGGCGGATTGAATATAAAGTTCTTTCCAAATAGCTTCAAATTACAATATTAACCTTTTATCACCTGCCCGGCGGGTGATTTTTTGTTGGTCAAAATATTCAAGCAACGGAATCGCATATTTGCGTGAAATAACTGCTAAATCCTTAAAACTTGGCACATCTATCAATCTATCCGAAGTTTTAGCAGCGTGATTTTTTAGTTTTTCGACTAATGCATTAATAGCTTTACTAGAAAAATAAAAATCGTTGCTAATTTTGACGATTTCGCCTGAATCAAGCAGTAGTTGAAAAACTTTTCGCGCTTCGGCAGGTTTTGATTTTGTTCCGATAATTGATTCAGCCAGAGCATTTTCGAGTGTCGGAACTTCAAGTTTTGCCGTTTCATAAATCTTTTGTAGTTTTTCGAGAATTTGTTTATCGCCCAATGATAAATTTTGGCTGTAAGATGAAGCACGGACAACATCCTTTTCGGCTAAAACTTCTCCGCGTTCAACTAAAACCTGCAAAGTCTTTTTAAAGATTTCCAAAGGCAAATGAGTAAAAACTTTTTCGCGCAGGGTTTCGCGGAGCATTCCGCGCGAAAGCGGTTCAGATTTGTGATGAGCTTGGATAGTTTTAACGGTTTTGGCAGCTAAATTTTCAAAAATATTGCGCGAAAGATAAATTCCATCTGCATCAATGACACTTTTTTTCTGTAAAATCTCTTGCAGATTATTGCGCAAAATCGAATCTATCCAACCCGTTCGCGCTTGTAAATCACGAAAATGTGCGCCTGATTCCACAACTCTTTCAAGAAAAAGTTTTAGTTCATTTTGCTTATCATCAATTTTTAGCGATTCGGCTAACTTTTGTAAATAAACGATTATTTCCGCAAAATCTTTTCGCCGATGTTTATTGGCTAATCCGTCAAGGATTTTGCCTCCGGCAATTGTAATTTGCGGCGAATACGAGCGAACAATAAAGCGTTCATTCGGTAAAACCACAACGGGCGTTTCCAATCTAAATTGAGCAAAACCTTTTTCACCTTGGGCGATTTCGTCGGTTTCACCGATTATTTGCACTCTTGCTAACGCCTCCAGCGTGCCAACGTGAACTCGCACCCTCGCACGGGATTTAAGCGGTTTTCGAGCATCTTTTAAAACTTCGATTTCAGCATCAAAAATCTGAGTTGGACGTAAAACATTAACTGGTGCAAGTGTTTGTCCACGTTCGATTTCCGCGTGCTCAACACCACCCAAATTGACCGCAGTTCGTTGTCCTGCATGTGCATTTTCAACCGATTTTCCGTGCGTTTGCAGACCACGAATCCGAACTTTTTTAGCTATCGGCAAAAGCTCCATTTCATCTGCGACCTTAATTTCAGCGGCGATTAAAGTTCCGGTTGCAACTGCACCAAAACCTTTAACGGTAAAACTTCTATCAATCGGCAAACGTGCCACAAATTCGTTCTTTCGGCTCGGAATTTTCAAGGCAAGATTTTTAAGGGAGGTTTTCAATTCCTCAATTCCCTCACCCGTTTTAGCACTGACGGCAATCATTGGAGCATTTTCTAAAAATGAGTTTTGGATAAGTTCGCTGGCATCGAGTTTGACTAATTCCAATAATTCTTCATCAACCAAATCGGTTTTTGTCAGCACCACTAAACCTGTTTTGGTTTCAAGCAAACGACAGATTTCAAAATGTTCACGGGTTTGCGGCATCACACCTTCATCTGCGGCAATAACAAGCGCAACCAAATCAATTCCATGTGCGCCCGCTAACATATTTTTGACAAAACGCTCGTGACCCGGAACATCAACAAAACCGATGCGAACTTCGCCTAGATCCAATTCAGCAAAGCCTAGATCAATTGTAATGCCGCGCTTTTTTTCTTCGGGCAGCCTATCAGCGTCAATGCCTGTTAAAGCCTTAACCAAGGCGGTTTTTCCGTGATCAATGTGTCCGGCGGTGCCGATGATGATGTCCATAAAATGATAATTCCAAGTTTAACATTTTCACGGTTAAACTTGGAATTTAGTGTTTTCCAGAAATTCTTACCCAACAATTTCAAAATCTATCCATTGGGTAGCGATTTGTTTTTTTCTATCGGCATTTTTATCAATCACGATAATTTGCAGAATGTAATCGCCCAGGGCTAAATCGGTTCCGAGTGTGACAGCATTAGAGGCTTCGATCCGATTCAAATCTTTCTGATTACCAATGTTAAGTGTTTCCGGCTCATTTCCCATTAATAACTTTCCATCTTTAAAAAGTCTGGTTTGAACCTCAAGTTTCGGAGATTTTCGAGTATCCCATTTCGTATTGTAAATTATATAATAATAGGATATTACGCTTCCGCGCTTAAATTCGCGCAAAGCAGTGTTAGAAAGAATTGATTTTTTTTCATAGTCAAAAGAGACCGTTTTCCCTGAAATCAATTCATTCCATTGATTAATCGAATAATTTCTGACAATCAACTGCGAAAGTGTCAAATTTTTCTTTTTTAAATCGGGAACTTCGATAAATTGCGAGGCTGAGCCGACTTTATTCGTGGCAGGGTCGCGCAACGCAACCCGAAATTGATAACCGCCCGTAACGATAATTGGTGTTTCCAGATTGTAGATCACACCTTCTTTCAAAACTTTGGCGTAGTTCTCTTTACTAAATCTTAAATTTACGGGAGAAATGCCATTATTTGCCGAAATTCCGTTTGAATCAAAAATGCTGGTGATAATCTCGAAACTTGTTTTATAAAAACCATCAGATTCCGGTGTAAAAGATAAGTCTTTAGCATTAATGTGGACTAATGCCCGAATGAAATTCCGATTTTGAAAATCATTGTAAAATACAGAATAAAGACTAAGGTTAATTTCATTTGCCCCAAACGGAGAAGACAATGCCGAATATATTTTTTGCTGAGGTGTTTGTTTTGTTTGGCTTTCTTTTAATTTATCATCTGCAACTCCGTAAAAACCGCTTCGATAACGAATTTTCAAATCAGGACGTTTGAGTCTGACTTCGAGTTTATTGAATTTATCTTTTTTCGGGTCAAAGGTTTCTGAATCAGGTTGGTAGCCAAGCAAATAATAACTTTGGTCATTGAAAACCTTTTCAATTCCTTTGTTGATGTTATTGCCCAAATTAGCAATTCCGCCTGTTTCTTCGGCTAAATAACGCAAGGAATCTACTGAGTCCGTGATGTTAGTTTCCCTATCTCTGATGAGTTGTGTGTTTCCTTTGGGATTGCGGGCAAGTCCGCTAATATCGTCTTGTGCATCTGCTCCGGGTGCATAAATTCCTCTCGGATCAAATGTGTAAACAACAACTGAAGCACGCGTAGCGGATTCAGCAACTGAACGTAGGGCATCTAAAACTTTAGTTGGTTTTGGAATAGGGGGCGATGTTTCACTACGGTCATAAATTTGGAATCCTTCAGAGAAAAATATAACGGATTTTCTTCCGGGAAGATCGCTCATTCCTTTGATAACATAATTCAAAGCCCCTAGGCTTCCGGTAGCAACATTAGATTGGCGGTCAATTAATACCTTTTTATTAAACTCCTCATCTTTTTCTCCTTTTGCGGCTCTTTGGGCTAGTTGTTCTGGACTTACATCTAGAGATTGCTCATCGGTAAGGGCTGGGGAGATAGGTTCATAGGAAAAAGAATTTGCCAAACTGTTCCAACGAATTTTTTCCACCGCTGCCAGCAATTGGCGTTTATCTGAAGTGAAAGATTGCAACGCTCCAAGTCCTGTTCCAACCCGGAGAATTGCCACTAAATCGCCTTCCTCCATTTGTTCTTTAATAAATTTCTTCAAAGCATCTTTTACCCAAAAAATGCTCGAAAATGAAAGTCCTAAATCATCAACTAAGATTGCATAAGTCCGACGGATTT
>DAORIL010000636.1:0-3935 GCA_035438525.1 Pyrinomonadaceae bacterium | reverse complement strand
AACGTAGCCAAGACCGTAACCGCCCCGCAGAACCATTTTATCCATCACATTGTAAGCAAATCCGAGTCGTGGACCAAAATTATTGTAATCCGGGTCAACTAAAGCGCGGTTATAAAGCGACCCCGATTTTGCCAAAATAATTGAATTACTGGTTGGATCATAATTCGACAATTTATTATTTTTTTCGTAATAAGGTGTGCCGAATTCGTAACGCAAACCAAGATTTAACGTCAAGCGTTGATTGACTTTAAAGTCATCTTGGATATAAGCAAAATGAAATTTCTGCACCATTTGGGCAACAGTTAAATTTGCAACTTCGTATTGGCTACGCAGTCCAAACATAAAGTCCGCTAAATTATAAAGATTGTTTGCGCCGCCCGAAACACGGCTAAATTGTCCGCTATATGTATCCAGTCCGTAAAGCGGATTTGTGTCTTGGACATCCGTATTTGTTCGCAAATATTCGTAACCAAGTTTAAGACTGTGTTTGCTTAAAAGCGTTGAATAACTCAAACGCAAATCCTGATTGGTTGGATTTTGATATTGCGGATTAGTTGCTTGTCGCCCAATTCCCGAAAGTCCGCCGATAGTTTGCGTATTTAAACCACCTGCAACTGTGGCATCTTCAGATAATCCGGTAATTCCATAAAGCGAAAGCATCGTGCCTTTACCAATAAAAACGGGACGTTTACCCGCATTTGTATCAGAATATGAAAAACGTGCATCTAAAACCGAGCCGTTTGTCATCGCATAAGTTCCGCCAAACATCAATTGTTTATTCAGAACATCAACATAGCCGTTATTTCCGCCGCCCGATGCGCCTTCGATATTCGGGGCGTTGATTTCTGCTGATCTACGATAACTCCAACGTCCGAAAATACTGAACGTATCATTGATTTTATGGTCAATGCGAATGTTGTATTTGTCGCTGAAATTTTGATTTAAGACCAAATTTTGATAGTTGTTTCCCGTTACACCGGTTAAATTTGGCGCAGGCAATTCGTTCAAAACTTTTTGGGCAAAAGCCGTCATCGGAATCGGAGTTCCCGCAGTGTAAGTAATTCCCGTCAAAGGGTTTCGCACATCAACCGTCAAAATCCCTTGGCGTTGGGCCAGAGTTGGAAGATTTTGATAAACGAGATTTTTTTGAATTTGACGAAAACCTTCGTAATCGCCAAAGAAAAACGTGCGGTCTTTGATGATCGGACCGCCGAAAACTCCGCCGAATTGATTGCGGATAAGGGGCGGTTTTCCGCCAATCGGTTTGAAAAAACCTGTTGCATTCAAAACTTTGTTACGGTGAAATTCCCAAACTGAACCGTGAAATTGATTTGTTCCACTCCGATACGAAGCATTGATAACTGCTCCGCCCGAACGCCCAAATTCCGCGCTGTAAGTGTTGGTTTGCACTTTAAATTCGGCAATTGCATCGGGCGAAACTTGCACAACTTGGCTGGAAAAACTCTGGTTACTCGTGCCATAAGCATTGTTGTCAATGCCATCAAGCAAAAAGTTATTGAACGTCGCACGCAATCCGTTGACGTTAAAAGCGGCTTCGCGTCCGCCGCCACCAATTGTGCTGTTGGTCGAAGATTCGCGCACACCCGGCGCAAGCAACGCCAGATTTGCATACGAACGTCCGTTAAGTGGGAGCGCAACGATCTGTTTTCTTTGGACTACTTGCCCAACTTCGCTCGAATCCGTTTGCAGAGGATTTGCTGCATCCGTAATAAAAACAGTTTCGGTTGCCGTGGCGACTTGTAAAGTTAAATCAACTCGTTGACGAGCATTGACGGTTGCTTCGATTTTGTCGGCAACAGTTTTGTTAAAGCCTTTGGCTTCGACAATTATTTGGTAAAGCCCGATTTTGACGTTGGAAAATTGATAATCTCCATTGGAATCTGTGGTGGTTGTATTTGAAATACTGGTCGCTATATTTTTTAAGGTAACGGTTGCATTTTGCACTGCACCACCGTTTGAATCCTGCACCGCGCCCAAAACCGTTGCGGTTTCAAACTGTGCAAAAATATTACCGCTTAGTAAAAAAGCGGTAAAAATTAAACTTAGAAAACAAAAGAGTTTTTTTGATAGATCTCGACTCTTGTTCATTTTATTTCTCCTAAATAATTTTTGTTTGGATAAATAAACTCAGTAAAAGCAATGACTTAAACGAATCTTTAATTGCTTTCTCGATTTTGAATTTAAAGTTAAGGTTATTTGAGTAAGGTGAAAGGAAAGTTACGCCGAGGTTATTTTTGTCTTAAATCAATGTAGACAAAATGTGAACAATTAAATTAAATACAGTCAAACTGGTAAGTTTGTTAGAAAGATGAAACTTGCACCATCTTTTTCCGCTTCGAGAGCAAATTTATAGCCTTCATCCGCTATGGTGTAGTTTTTAGGATTAACCTCGTAAGAGAATTCAATCATCGCGACAACCCACCCTTCGAGGTCGAGATAATAATTGACCAATTGGACCGCCGCTTCGTAATCGGGGAAATTTATCCAGCAATGCACTGTCGTTCTACTAAAATCAGTAGTATTGAACGAAGCAGTTTTGGAAATCGCTTGCACAGTCAGAAACCACATTATTTTTTGGAGTTTCTGAAAAGTAATTCAATTTGATAAATTTTTCAAGTTTATTGAGGCTTATTGTTTTTCGGCTAGTTGCTGTTCCAGCTCTTCTTTGAGTTTTTCAGCTTTTTGCAGGATGTGGTCATTCTTTCTAATGATCTGTTTGAATTTAAAGCCAAATCTGATGATTTTTGTTCCGAAATAAATTGAACCAAAAGCTAAAATTCCATTGACCAATAATAAAAAGCCGCCGAATTGATGTGAAATTGACCAAAACGCGACACAGGCAAAAATAAATCCGAGCAACAACAAAGTTATTCCAATTGGTAAGATTTTTGATTCTTCAATCGGAGAAATCCGTTTAAGTTCTTCGACCGAACGCTTGACGCTCTCAGTTTCATCCTCAATAAAACGTAGATGCTCTTTTATTTGATTGATCTCCATTGGCTTTAATTACAAATTCTGCTCAGGGAAATTAATGTTGTCTCAATATCTTCCCGTGAAACATCATAATGCGTCACCATCCGAATATCTTTGCCAAATGGAATTGCAAAAATATTTTCTTCTTTCAATGCTCCGCAGATTTCAGCAGAGGTTTTACCTGTTCCCGTTACATCAAAAAGGATAATATTAGTTTGAACTTTTTCGGCATCGATCGAAATACCTTTAATATTTGCTACTCCGTCCGCCAATCTTTTAGCATTTTCGTGGTCAAGGTGCAAAACTTTTGGCGATTCTTCCAAAGCAATTATTCCGGCAGCCGCTAAAATCCCAACTTGACGCATTCCGCCGCCAAAGCGTTTTCGCCAGCTGCGGGCTTCGGCAATAAAATCTTTTTTGCCCAACAGCATCGAGCCAACCGGGGCACCTAATCCTTTGGAAAGGCAAAACTGGACCGAATCAACATCTTTGGTCAGATTGGCAACAGTTTCAAATTGAGCAACTGCGGAATTGAAAATTCTTGCGCCGTCGAGGTGAACAGGCAACTTCAAGTTGTGTGCCTTTTGGCAAATTTCTGATGTTTGTTCAGCCGACATTACGCTTCCGCCGCCAAAATTATGCGTATTTTCCAGACAGATCAACCCTGTCGGGCAAGCGTAATAAGGCTGATTGATATGAACTGTAGATTCAATTTCAGCCCAGGTCAGCATTCCATTATCATTGGCGGCACGAACCGGGCGAATCATCACGCCGGACACAACGGCAGGCGTTCCCATCTCGTAATTGAAAATATGTCCGCGCTCTTCGATGATAACTTCATCACCCTGTTTGGTATGAAGTTTAACGGCAATTTGATTGCCCATCGAACCTGTTGGAACAAAAAGCGCAGCCTCTTTACCGAAAAGCTCAGCGGCTTTTTC
>DAORIL010000635.1:0-3959 GCA_035438525.1 Pyrinomonadaceae bacterium | reverse complement strand
AAATCTATCTTGACCGTATAACTACGGCTAGCGGAATCTGCTGATGGTAAAATCTCAGAAATAACTCCAAAAAATTCACCCTCACCGACTGCATCAATCTTCACACTGACTCGTTTGCCGATTTTCATCAATTTCGATTGTGATTCTTCAACGGCTGCTTCGAGGCGATATTGCGAATTGTCTTCAATTGAAAGCAAAGGCATTCCGGAAGAGGCGATGGCTCCTGTTTCAGCAAATTTTTTGACGATGATTCCCGACACAGGGGAGGTTATTTTTGAATAACTTTGGTGAACATTGATACCCGCAATCTCAGCTTTTGCTTGTTGAATCCTGGCGTTGATTTGTTCTTTTTTTGACAAAATTGCTTGAACATTCGCTTTTGCCTGTTCAACTTGGGATGTCGCCATTTTCAATTTACCTTGGGCTTCGTCAAATTCTTGCCCACTTGCAGAACGCCTTTCGTAAAGTTCCTTAAATCTGGCAAAAGTTTGCTCTGCCAATACTTTATTGGCTTCGGCAGTTTTTATTCCGGCGTTGGTGGCGATTACTGATTTATCAATTTCGATGAGAGCGGCTTGGGCTTCCCTAACTACTGCTTGGGCTTTTTGAAGTTGGGTTTGGCTTTCACGATTGTCGATTTCAACCAAAACCTGTCCGCGTGAAACCGAACTACCTTCGATAAAAGGAATTGAAACAATTCTGCCCATCATATTCGCGGCAATTTGCGTGGTAGTTTTCGCTTTTACTGTTCCTGTAGCCTCATAAAAACCCTCCATCGAACCAAGCGTAACCTTTGCAGTTGGGACATTGATCGGTTCAGACACAGGATTTTCAACTTTCTTTCCGACTTCACCCTTTGGACCGCAATCAGCAAAGAAAAAAAGCGAGATAATCAATCCAAAAATTAAAATAAATTTCTTTTTCATAACGTCCTACTTAAATACCCGAACATCTTTTAATCTTCCTGTTGCCAATAAAACCGAAGCATACGCAATGTAATATTCATATCGTGCCATCAAAAGATTGCTTTTTGCTCTCACTAACGCATTTTCTGCTCGAACCAATTCGTTGAAGGTCATCAAGCCAAATTTGTATCGGTCGTAAATTATTCTTAAGGCTTCCTCGGCTTGAGTGATGCTTTTTACGGACACCAAAATTTTTGCCCTCGAAGTTTTGAAGTTTTGCTCAGCGCGAATCACGTCCAGCCTGATTTGATTAGCGAGATCTTCTTTTTCTAATTGGGCTAAACTTTCGCCTTCTGTTGCTTGTTCTAAACGATTTTTCTTTCCTGCGTCAAAAAGTGTGTAAGTTAAACTCACACCGACCGTAAAATCTGTGCTGCCGTTTGCCAAATATGGCGAGCTATAGCCAAAATTCCCAAAAGCATTTACCTCGGGAAGTTTCTGTTTATTTAAAATTGATTTTTTTTGTTCGCGGTTAGTTTGAATTTCTAAATCAGCTTTTTGATATTCGGGGCGATTTTCCAGAGCGATCCTGATCAATTCGTCCCGGTCTTCAATCGGAAAATATTTTTCGGTCAGATCATCCGTAAATTCGCGTTCCAGTTCGGGTTTTTCG
Organism: Pyrinomonadaceae bacterium; assembly: GCA_035438525.1. Classification (GTDB taxonomy): domain Bacteria; phylum Acidobacteriota; class Blastocatellia; order Pyrinomonadales; family Pyrinomonadaceae; genus JAIBCC01. Next base: position 2,381 of record DAORIL010000635.1, on the reverse strand, counting down.
TCAAGCAAAATATTCAAAGCCGCATTAGTCGTGAACAAATTACTTTCGGCTTCGAGCTTTTGCTGATGCGCATTGGCTACTTCAACTTCCGCCGCGAGATAATCCGCGTCAGTTACCATTCCAACCTCAACTAAATCCTTTGCTTTCTTAGAATTTTCCTTTGCAGAGTTGATTGCTCCGTCGCTGACCTTGAGCAATTCTTTCGCTAAAACCGTTCCGTAATAAGAGCGAAGGATGTTAAAACGGAGCTGTTGTCGGACGAATTCTGCCTGAAGTTCAGCTTGCGATTTTCCAATCTGAGCCTGCGTAATGCGTGAGACAGTTTGTTTTTGGTCAAAAAGGGATTTATGAACGGAAACAACAGAACGAAAATTAACAATCGGTTGAGGGTGGTTTAGCGAATCGATAGCAAAATTTGAAGCTCCAAAACGACCTTGTTCGAGCCGCGAACCAAAAACAAAAACCGGATTATTTCCCCCTGTTACCGTTGAAGAAAATTGCACAAAAGGCTTTTTCGAGAGTTTGGCTTCATCAATTTTGAGTTCAGCAATCTTGATGCCTTTTTCTGTAATTTTCGTCTGCGGATTATTTTCCAATGCCTTTTCAACTGCACTTTCCAAACTCAGTTTTGGCGGAATAATACTTTGGGCGAAAATCGGTGCGGTATTTAAAAAGAAGATCCCAATGACGAGATACAAAAGCAAAAGGAAAATGATTTTAGTTATTTTTAAGTTGGCGGGCATAACTTTTTATTAGTTTGTCGTCTTACTGTTACCTTCTGCCTTAATCTTTAAAACCTGCCCACCGCAAAATACTGATCATTGGACACCAATTCGTAAATGCTGATTGAAATAGATTTAAACCCACGAATCCGGTAAAATAGAAAAAGTAGGGACTAACCGTAAAACCCAAAACCACGCTAGTAAAAATAAATATTCCGGCAATGACATGGAGCATATTGTTTAATTTCATAACAACCTCTTTGGTTTATCGTTATATACCTATATAGGAATATATTTGATAAAAAAATTTATAAGTTGAGGAAAACTAAATTAAAACTAATAATTAGTTTCCCCCATTTAAAAACTGATTATTAGGATTTGGCACAAGCGGCTAAAGAACTTTCGGTTTCTAATCCTGCTTCAATCCAGGCTTTTGTGCCGCCAGTGACGTTATAAATTTTTTCAAATCCGGCATTTTCTAAAATCCCGGTTCCGATACTTGAGCGAAAACCAGATTGGCAAATCAAATAAGTGGGTCTGGTCGGATCAAGTTTTTCCAATTCTCTGGATAATTTATCCAACGGAATATTCATCGTTTGCAGAGCGTGTCCCGAATTGAACTCAGGAATTCGGCGGACATCTACAAATTGAATCTCATTTGCCTCAAGCAGATCATTAACTTTCTCAACCGGAACTTGTTCAATATTTTTTGTTTTTCCGGAATAATCTTTAATTAATATAAAGCCTTTGACAGTTTCAATCCCAACTCGGGCCAGCCGCATAAAGCCTTCTTCAACTTGTTCCATATTATCAACGACCAGAGCCACCGGGGTTCCGATGGGAATTAAGGTTCCAGCCCAGGAAGCAAATTGCCCGCTTAAGCCGATATTGATCGAATTTGGAATATGCCCGTCACCAAAATCCGAGTTTTGCCGCAAATCAATGACAACTCCATCGAAATTTACGATTTCTTCGGTTTTTAGTTTTGCGGGTTTTGGTAATTGGTCTAGTGCCAATGAACCTTTCAAATTTTGGGTTGCGCTGATTGGAAAATATGCAGGAACTTCCGGTTGATTAGCAGCTACAACCTGAATAAATTCTTCCTTGGTCATTGGTTTCAGAGCATAATTAACTTTTTTCTGTTCCCCGAGAGTTGACCACGTTTCTTTTGATAAAGACTTACCGCAGAGTGAACCTGCCCCGTGTGAAGGATAAACTTCGGTCTCGTCCGGAAGCGGTAAGATCTTTTCGTGCAATGAATCATAAAGCATCGATCCCATTTGTTCAGCGGTAAACCCTTTTGAACCCACCAGATCAGGTCTGCCGACATCACCGATAAACAGCGTATCTCCGGTAAACATTTTGAGCGGTTCCCCCGGATTTTCTGAATCTTCCGCTAAAATCGTAATTCCTTCGGGTGTATGCCCCGGGGTTTCAAGAAATTTCAGATTGATTTTGCCAATTGTAAGAATATCCCCGTCTTTGACCAAATGGGTTGGAAAAGTGGTTTTTGCTTTTTGCCCAAAAACAATTTCAGCGCCTGTTTTTCCGGCTAATTCAAGATGTCCGGAAACAAAATCGGCGTGTGAATGGGTCTCAATAATATATTTTATTTTTTGGTTATTGGCGGCGGCTTCATCTAAATATTGCTGAATATCC
>DAORIL010000634.1:0-3962 GCA_035438525.1 Pyrinomonadaceae bacterium | reverse complement strand
CATACAGCCGAGATAAGTGTAAAAATAGGTAATAGTGTTAAACAAGTTTAACAAATCATACATTTTATCTTAAATCGAAAAGGTATATTCAATGTCTAGTGGCGGCGGAACTTCTGTTAAATCAACGACATAATCTCCAAACCTTTTAATATGTGCCGTCAAATACGGACTTAAGATTTTCAAATCTTCGGCTTTAACTTCAAATTCTTCCAATTTTAAGTTTTGGATAATTCGGGTTTGGTCAATCACATTTTGGAAAATCAAGGCATTCGCTACCAAAGTATTGTATTTGATTAACTTTTCTTGTTCTTCCGGGTCATTTTCTTGCAGAATCTCACCTCCGAAATTGAGCCATTTGGAGAAACCATTGTAAGCCTCAACTTTATTGGTATTGGCATTGATTTCTTCGCGGAACTCCTTGTCGGAAATATATTTGAGTAAAAATATCGTTCTGATAACTCTGCCAAGTTCACGAAAAGCCAAATAAAGTCTGTTTTGGCAGCTGTAGTTTCCTAATTTTCTGAGTAGGGTTGAGGGTAAAATCTTCCCAACTTTGATGGATAAAACTACTTGCATCAAGTCTTTCCAATGAGTTTCAATCAAATCCCAATCAATTGTTTCGCTAAAAAGAGCATCAATATGTTTGAATTTATGTTTTTTCTCCGCCCGATAAAAAATCAAGTTTTTGATATTTCTGATGCGAGGTTGAAGGTTGATGCCCAACAGATATGACAACCCAAAAACCGTGGTGGATTGTCCTTGAGTATCAGCATTTAGCGTATCGGGCTGAATTTCCGAATCATTTTTGAGTAAGCCATCAATGATATAAACCGCTTCCCAAGTGCCACAGTTGATAAAATGCGAAAACAAAGCAACATACAAATCCGAAACGTGATGATAAGCGATGCCGCCGTAACCGCCATATCTGATGTGGTATTCCGCCATCAAATTCTGTTCACTCAAATCATATTTTGTCCCATCAGCCGCCGCGTGTTTGCCATCGCCCCAGAACTTCGGTAAGCGAAATCGGTGATAATTATCCAGTAAATCAACCAAAGCCAGATTAAGTTTATCGGCATTGATATGACGGCGATTAACAAATGAGAGCATATGAGCCGAAATGATTCCCCGCATATGACGGGCAGCTTGGGCGGGACCGAGATTACAACCGTAGGTGAATAGTGTCAGTAAATATCTTACAATCGGTTTTTGAAGTTTGGGATCACTTCCTGAAAGCGGTCCGAAGTGTCGCATCCAATTGGTATGAAACTGCACATTGGAAAGAATATCAATCAGATTTCTTTCCGGCATCCGGTCAGCAATGGCTAATTCCAAAGACTTCGAGGTGCCGGAAACTTCTTGTTTTTCAATCTTTCGTAAAATAAGATTTCCTTTCTCATCAATGGTTAAAGCTGAGTTTTTCGGGTAGCCTTGATCTACTTTTTCTGCCGTGGTTTGTAATTCTTTTTTCAAATATCCGACAAAATCAAGCGGATTATCGGGCAAATTCATTTCCGCACAGAACTCTTTAATTAAGGGAGCGCAATCATCCCAAGCTAATAATTGATGACGATAATCCGCATATTCTTCAGAATCAGGGATAGCAATATCGCCCGATTTGAGTTCTTGGCCCAGATAAGAAAAAACACAAACCTCAAAATGTTTGCGGTCAAGCACCAGCAATCCATCCGCCATTTTCAAGACCAATAGTTTCCATTTTTCAGCCGCAAAGTCCAAATCAATTTTGGACTCCAGATTTTCTGATTTTCTGTTTTCGCTCTCAATCAAATATTCCAAAGATTGAATTAAAGATTGGTCATTGCTGGTCGAAGTAAACTCTAAAGCTTTGATTAAACGAAACAAAGTTTGGCGGTGACTACGGTAAAATTGCCAAATCAGTTGAAAATAATTATTGCCGAAAAAGGCTGAAACGGCTTCGCAATCCTGAATTAAACCTTCTAAATTTTGATTGCCCCAATAGTTTTTGATGTTTTTACCAACTTCCGCATCTGATTTTTCTAAGTCAACTTTCTGCAAAAAGCCGGAAAGAACTGTCAACAATTTTTCCGTGGTTGCCATTTGTTTTAATCGCATCACATCCAAAGCATCTCTCCCTTTTTGGTGCAGTTTTGCCATTCGTTTGATAAACATTTCAATCAAGGCATCCCTGGCTTTGATTTGAGCGCGGTGAGTTAAACAGACTAGCAACGTCAAGCGTTTCGGATCAGCAAAATCTTTGATTTCACGCGCATCAAGGGCTTTGGCTTGAGCGTAAAAATGTTTGATCTTTAGGGGCGGAACATCCCGCAAAACTTCTTTGAAATCCCCGATCCCAATTAACCAATCAAGATGATTTATCAGTTCCTGCAAATGCTTTAAAGTGGCTTTTTTGGGTAGTTCTTTGAGTGAGTTATAAGGTGTCCGATAGCTGTTTGAGTCAGGTTCGGTCAATCTTTCTAAAGTTGAAATTTGATGTTCACTCAACCGGCGTAAAATGGTGTGAAATAGACGGCGATTGACCAGACTTCTGATTCTTCCAACCAAACGGTCAAGCGTGCTGTAAGCCGGCAGCTCGTAGCGTTCCTTAATCAAATCTTCGATGGCGACATTGATCAGATCAGCCGGATTATCCATCACATTTGCCGCTTGATAAACAGCTTTGACAATCAATTTACGAGCGGTTTTATCATAACTTTTGACTCCTAAAAATTTACGGACGGCGGCTTGATGACGATACAAAGTGCGCGGAATTACCAAAGGAAAAATCTCGTCCTTAAACATCAAAGCAGACCGCAGATGTTTAACTACTGAATCCGGCACATCTTCCAGATTGGGAAAATAGCCGAGTCGTTGAAAACACTTCAACTGCACCAATAAATGTAGTTGAGGTTCTTCATTGCGAGCATTTTCGCGGACGAAGAATTTTTCCTCTAAGGTCGGAGTATAAAAGTCTTGAATTTCGGATTTGCTTAAAGTTTGTTTGATTCGCGGATACGTGGTTCTTTCGATTGATGCCATAAAAAGTTAATAAATCATTGTATTTCAATAATTATAAGTAGGCTTCAACCCGGTATCAATTTCGTTTTTTTGATTTTTTTTCCCATTTTTTCGTTTGCCTTCGGTTTAGAATTCGGTTGACAATTATTCTTATTTCCATTCAATGGCGGATTCACAATTAGCTGATTTATTTGATTCGAATTTGAATTAAAATTCTAATTCAACGGGTGATTTCCTCCTTGTTCGCTTGATTAAGTTTGTTCTTGCTAATCTTTTCAACTACTGTTTTGACGGAATTTGAATAAACAAAATAACCGACCGTTAAGCCTTCTGTGTTTGGAAAATCTCTTTCAATTTGATTTGAAGGAATTTCTTATTGATGATCCCAATGCTCATCAATAAGAAATTTTTCCTTCGTTATAGGTTGAACTTGAAGCATTTTAATAAGGACTTTAAAGGGTTTTAGATGAGGTAAACCGCTTTTGGAATATTGGCATCACTGATGTAGATTTACCCGCCGGGATACGAATGACATATGGCTCAGGCGGAGTTATATTTGAACGAAATTCAGGGTTTAAATAGCGAATGTATTCAATAGTGGTGCTTGAAGCCTGTGCAACCAAATACAAATTAGTCGTCGGCGGAACGCGAACCGTTTCATATTGCAGTTGTGGTGCGGGTCGAACGTGGCTGAATCCATAATAATTTGGATTATTGGCAATTAAAATCGTGGCTAAGATATTCGGCACATAATTACGAGTTTCGCGCGGCAAATATGGATACGCTGCCCAAAAATTCGCTACTCCGGCGCGTCTGATCGCCCGGTCAACATTGCCTTCACCGCAATTATAAGCTGCCATTCCCAATTCCCAGTTTCCGCCGTAACGATTGGCTAAAAATTTCAAATACCGTGCTGAGGCACGAGTTGCTTTTTCAAAACTGTTGCGTTCATCCATATAAAAATT
>DAORIL010000633.1:0-3989 GCA_035438525.1 Pyrinomonadaceae bacterium | reverse complement strand
GAGAGTTGAAATCAAATAAATGTCTAAGGAACGGAATTTAGAAGAAATCATTGAAAACAAATGGATCGTTGAATTTAACCGAAAGCCATTTGATAACTCCAAAGAGTTTGGCTTTGTTTTGGACTGTAATGACGATTTTACCTTGATTCAAATTCTTGACAAAGATTTGTATCAGTTGGATGGTTATTGCATTTTTCAAAATAAAAGCGTCAAGAAATTCCGTGTTTATGATAAAGACGAATATTTCCTCAACGAAGTTGTAAAACTAAAAAAATTAGAACCCAAACCTGTCTCTCAAGTTTCGATAGAGAGTTGGAAAGCTATTTTGCAAACAGTAAATGATAATTTTAATTTAGTTGGAATTGAGTCGGAGTTAATTTACAAGAACCAGCTAAATATTGGAAGAATTAAAAAGGTAAATAAGAAGAAATTCAGCTTGATTGAAATTAACCCAAAAGCTGAATGGGATGATTTCTCAACCAAATATGAGTTTCAGCATCTGACCAAAGTCTGTTTTGATAGTTCTTATAACAAAACGCTGTGGGATGTTTCTGAAAGTAGAAAAAAGAAATAGAAAAGTTTTTTAGAATGACCAAAACATCGGCAGAAAAATCATTACCACAATAAACAGCAGAATCGTCAGCGGTAATCCGACTTTCATAAAATCACGAAAATTATAACCGCCCGGACTCATCACCAGAACATTGACCGGATGTCCAAGCGGAGTCATAAAAGTCATTGAGGTTGCGAGAGCGACTCCCATTGCAAAAGTTCTCGGATTAGTATTAGTTTGTTGGGCGACCTGGACTGCTATCGGTCCGACTATGGTTGCGACGACCGCACCGTTGATGGCTTGTGCCATTAAAGCCGTAATTATAAAAAGTCCAGCTAACAAAGCCATCGGACCGTAATTGCCGAGCAAGGCAACGACTTCATTTGCCATCAATCCGGCAGCATTAGTTTTAATCAGAGCAATTCCCATCGGCAACATTCCCGCGACCAGAAAAACACTTTTCCAACCGATTGAAGCATAAGCCTGTTCGGTGTTCAAAATTCCGGTCAGCATCATTGCCAACGCTCCGCCGAGCATAATTGCTCCGGTCAAATCAGGAAGAATCACTGCTAAAAACAACGTCGCGGCAAAAATCATCAATGCTGCCCGCCCTTTATCAGGCACGGTAATTTCTGTTTCAGCTTTTTCCATCAAAAGGATAATGTCGGGATCGTCAGCCAGAACCGCTAATCTACTGCGTGAGCCTTGTAATAGAAGTGCATCTCCGAAAGCAAGCGGAACATCAGCCAGATCAACTATTATTTCCTGATCGCCGCGCCAGAGAGCCAAAACACTCATTCCGAATCTTTCCCGAAAATGGGTCGAACGCAAAGTTTCGCCAATCAATCGTGAACGTGGGGCAAGCATTGCTTCAACAACTTCGACTGCTTTGGATTCGAGATCGCTTTCTTTCCATTGTGGCGCAGGCAAAAATTCCATATACGGTTTGACATCGCGTTGTCGAAAATCCTCTTCATCGCCCTCTAAAATAAGCGTGTCATTACGTTTAATTTCCGTCTCAGGTGAGAGCGCAAAGAGTTTTTTATTTTTGCGCTCGATTGCAACTACGCTGACCCCGAAATCTTCGCGCAGAGTGCTTTCTGACAGAGCTTTACCGATCAAAAAAGAATTTTCCGGCACACGGGCGCGAAAAAGGTTCTCGCCTAAATGATAAGTGGCAATTAAATCATTTTGATCATTTTTATTTGGCGCAAAGGTTCTTTCAACCATGGATTCGCCAGGCAACAATTTACGACCAATAAAAGCAACATAAAGAATTCCGGCAATAACGAGAGGAATTCCAACCGGTGCAAAATCATAAAGGCTGAAACCTTCGACATTTTTATCGTGAAGCAATGAATTAATAACAATATTAGTAGTGGTCAAAAGCGTTGCCATTCCGCCCAAAATAGTTCCAAAAGCTAATGGCATCATCAACCGCGAATTATTGACCGAGGCTTTTTTGGCTGCGCCCGAAACTGCCGGAAGCAGCACCGAAGCCGCCGCAATATTATTCATAAACAGGGAAAGGAAAGCACCGGCAATCATTACGACGACAGTCAAACGTAATTCGCTTTTACCACCAACTTTCAGCAAAATATTACCGACCTGTTCAGTCACCCCCGTTCTATGCAGAGCATCAGACAAAATAAAGATCGCCATTATCGTAATGACGGCAGAGCGGCTGAATCCCGAAAAAGTCTCTTGCGGAGTTAAAATCCCAGTGATTCCAAGCGCAACGACGACCAGTAACGCTACTAAATCAGCCGGAACTTTATCCGTTAGAAAAAGAATCAGAGCAATAATCAGAATTATGAAGGTTATGATCAGTTGGTTTTCCATTGCTTCGTATTTTCAAGTATAGTTGGCACTGCGCTAGTATTCAAAGGCGTAGTTTTTATAGTGGGCAAGCAGAATCCTTTTCACTTTTTGTCCGGTGGAAACTAAAATGATAAAGTATTCGTTTTCAAATTGAATTTATGAGCAATCACGAACCAAATAAAATTATTTTTTCGATGGTCAAAGTGAGCAAGTTTTACGATAAAAAACCTGTTCTCAAAGACATTTACCTTTCATTTTTTTACGGCGCAAAGATCGGTGTGCTTGGACTTAACGGCTCCGGAAAATCTTCGCTTTTGCGGATCATCGCCGGACAGGACAAAGATTTTAACGGCGAAGTTGTTTTTTCCAAAGGCTATTCAGTCGGTTATTTAGAGCAAGAGCCTAAGTTAGACGAATCAAAAACGGTTAAGCAAATTGTTGAAGAAGCAGTCCAATCAACGGTTGATTTACTCAAAGAGTTTGAAGAAATCAATATGAAATTTGCCGAGCCGATGACCGATGATGAGATGAATGCGCTGATTGAACGCCAGGGCGAAGTGCAGGAAAAACTCGACCACGCAGACGCTTGGGATTTGGATTCGCGCCTCGAAATGGCAATGGATGCGTTGCGCTGTCCGCCGCCTGAAACGCCAATCAAAAATTTGTCGGGCGGCGAAAAACGTCGCGTTGCACTCTGCCGACTTTTACTGCAAAAGCCTGATGTTTTACTTTTGGACGAACCGACCAACCATTTGGATGCGGAAACTGTCGGTTGGCTCGAACAACATCTGGCACGTTACGAAGGAACCGTTATTGCCGTTACTCACGACCGATATTTCCTTGATAATGTTGCGGGTTGGATTCTCGAATTAGACCGTGGCGAAGGAATTCCGTATCAAGGAAATTATTCATCGTGGCTGGAGCAAAAACAAGCGCGTCTGGCAGTCGAGCAAAAGCAGGACGATAAACGGCAAAAGACTTTGGAACGCGAATTAGAATGGATTCGGATGTCGCCAAAAGGTCGTCATGCCAAATCAAAAGCCCGCATCAATGATTACGAAAAACTCGTTTCTGAAGAAACTGAAAAACGTAACGAAACGCTTGAGCTCTATATTCCGGCGGGCGAGCGTTTGGGCGATATTGTCATCGAAGCACATGGAGTTTCCAAAGGTTACGGCGATAAATTGTTGTTTGAAAATCTCGAATTTTCTTTGCCGAAAGGCGGAATTGTCGGTGTTATCGGTCCGAACGGTGCAGGTAAAACCACTTTATTTAGAATGATCACAGGTCAGGAAACCGCTGATGCCGGAGATTTCAGAGTTGGCGAAACCGTCAAGCTCGGCTATGTTGACCAATCACGCGATTCACTTGACCCCGACAAAACTTTGTTTGACGAAATTTCGGATGGGTTGGATTTGATTCAGCTTGGCAAACGCGAAATGAATTCTCGCGCTTACGTTTCGCGCTTCAATTTTTCGGGCAGTGATCAGCAAAAACGAGTCGGACAACTTTCGGGCGGTGAACGAAACCGCGTCCACCTTGCAAAAATGTTGAAGTCCGGTGCAAATGTTCTGCTTTTGGACGAACCGACCAATGATTTGGATGTCAATACGAT
>DAORIL010000632.1:0-3994 GCA_035438525.1 Pyrinomonadaceae bacterium | reverse complement strand
GAAAAATTGTCGCAAATCCAATCCGTCTAAAAGATACTGAACATTTGGTTTAGCTGAAGCCGTTGCAACTGCCGTTTTAATTCCTAACTCTGTGGAAGTTTGCAAAAATTCAACCAAACCATCAATCGGTTTCCGAAAAGGCAAAAACATTTCACGATAAAGCGATTCTTTACGGTGCGCTAATTCGCTAATTTTTTCTTCAGAAACATCGCCGAAAACCGTCGGAATGATTTCCCGATTTGTTTTGCCGGCAGTTTTAACTAAAAAATCGTGAGCGTTAAACTCAATTCCATTTTCCGCCAACATTTTTCCCCACGCTTCGGTGTGAACGTGCATATTATCAACCAGCGTCCCATCCATATCAAAGATGAACGCAAACTTATTATATTCAATCATTTATTTAACTTCCGGGATTTGTTCAACTAGAATTTTGTTACCTTTTTTATCCAGATAAGTGCAGGTTTTAGCATTAAAATCAAGCGTCCATTTTTCGATTCCGGTTTCGGCAGAATGCTCTAAAAAAGTTGGATAATCAGTCTGACCTTGTTGATGAATTTTCAGATAATGTTGGAATTTTTCCGCCTGGCTTTCTTCCGCAACTATTAAAATTGGATGAGTTGCAGAAGTTTTAACAACAAAATCATCTTTTCCGAAATATTCGGCGCGACCGTCATCAACGTAAACATCATTGGTTAAAATCCCCATTTCAAAAAGTTCCTGCGCCAATTTTGGAAAATCCGCACCTGTTTTTACTTTGGCATTTGCCTCATTAATTTGTTGAATTGTAAACATTTATTGTTTGTAATTATGAAATTTTTCGATGAGGCAATCAACCTGACCGTTTTTATCTTTTGATTCGACTTTATAAATTCTACCAAAAATTCAGAAAGTAATCTGCATTCCCAAATACCCAATGAAACGCGGATCGTAATTTTTCCTGATGCTTTTTCCGGCAGAGGTTATCAAATTGAGATTATCGTTTATTTTGATTCGAGTTCCCAGATTATAAACAATTTCGCTTTGGTTGAGCGCGTTTCGTTCGCCTGTTCCGTGAATTTCGCCGAGAATTTCAACTGCGTCTTTAAATTTTCTTCCGATGACAACACCATAAATCAATTCGTCTGCTCCGCGTTTGAAACGATAGCCGACATCGCCGTTGATCCCATATTTTCCAACTTGGGTTTGCCATTGCAAAGGCATTAAAAATTCAGGTCCGCGATCAACAATTCCGCGGCGAACAGAAGATGTCGGGTTGTTAAATTCAATTTGCGGGTAAATTGAAAGCGCAATTCGGTGATTTATGGTTTCATCCCGAAAACGCCAACGAACGCCGATATTTGTATTGCCCAAACCGTTTATTCCTTTTTGTCCGTTTCGATGCCAAACGATCCACGGAATCTCGACTTTTAATTGAGTATTTTTGCTTAATCCGTAATTAATATCCATTAGCGGAGTCTCGAACACACGCCCGTCAGAACCGCGTTCAATCGTAAATGCGGAATTGATTTCCCAATGCCCTTTGGGAACAGTTCCTGTATCGTCGGTAATCATCGGTGGTCCGCCTTATGCGCGAGTTTGATTAGGCAAAAACAGTAAAATGCCAAGCAAAATCAGCGAAAGAATAGCCGAAAATTTGGTTTGAAATCGATACATAAACTAATGCGGTTTTTCGGACGCTTTTTGCGGGAAAATTAGGATACAAGCCACAATTACGGCAATTAAAACTGCTGATGCAACAAAACGGCTCAAATTTAATCCACCGTCTTCAATCGGTTTATCAAGAAAATCGCCAACAACTGCTCCTAGGGGTCTAGTCAAAATAAAGGCAATCCAAAACAAAATAACCCGTGAAATATTTGTAAAATAATACAAAGCCACAATAATCAGCAGGATTCCCCCAAAAACAGCCGCCGCGCCGAGATAGCCAAAATCTGCCGTATCAGCAAACCAATCCCCAAGCGCAGTTCCCAAAGTTTGGGAAAATATGATCGTTATCCAATAAAATAATTCGCCTTTTGCTGTTTCGATATGGTCAACGGAAACGCTACCCATTACCCATCGCCAAATCAGCAATGAAGCAATTACCAATGCCAGCAAAATTGCCGAGCCGCCCGTGTAACCGATTCCTAATGAACGAGTTGCAAAATCCGCCAAAGTTGTTCCGACCGTTGTTGTCGCAATGATCGTGAACCAGTAAAGAAAAGGATGAAATTGTTTAGCCCGAATTTGCAAACCGACTGCCGCAATGACAATCGCCGCAAAAATGGCTGTGCTGACCAGATAACCTAAATCCAACGACATTGAAAGTGCATCTCCTGCTGTTTCGCCAAGAGTTGTGCAGCAAACTTTTATTATCCAAAAGAAAATCGTAATTTTAGGTAATTTCCTCATAGTCATCAATCTCCAAAATCAAAAGAAAAAGACAAAGCAAATACTTTAAGGCTTTACCACTAAAGCATTTTGCTTATTCTTACTGATTTATTTGATTCATCAGCAGAAAAAAATTGTTTCAATATTGATAATTGTAGAGTTTAAAATAGAAATGTAAAAGAAAAACTTGAGAGTTTTGAATCATTGCTTAATTTTTGTTGGCAATATATAAAGTTTTCTCGATAATGCAGTGAACCTGACCGGTTTTGTCTTTTAATTCAACATTATAAAATCTATCAACCGATTTTTGTTCTTGCAAAACGTCTTTGATTTCGTCCAATTCTGCTTGAGTTAATTTGAAATCGGCAAACAGTGTTTCTTTGCCCGGTTTTTTGAACCGAATTGTCGCAGCTTTGTCCCAAACAATGTAGTTTTTGCCCAAGGTTTTTATCAACATCAGCATATAGATCGGGTCAATTCCGCCATACATACTGCCGCCGTAAATCGTTCCGACATAATTCTTTGTGCGCCAGTTTAAAGGAATTTTGATTCGCATTTCGCGGTAATCTGCGGAAATGTAAAGGACTCGTGCGCCCGTTCCACGATAGGCAGGAAACAAATTGAATTTCCAACGGTCAAGTTTAGTAGCAAAAGATTCGGGCATAAGAATTAATGGATAGCGGATAGTGGAAAGTAGAGAACGGAGGGCTGGAAAAGAATAACTTTCTTCCCACTTTTCACTTTCCATTCTCTGCTATCCACTTTTTTACTTTCCTTTGAAATTTCCTTCGCGGCGTTCGATAAATGATTGAACACCTTCTTTAGCATCTTCAGATGAAAATAATTCAAGGATTTGCGGTGTCAGATGTTTTTTCGCAGATTCAAAACCTTCTTTTTGTAATTTTCGGGCAGATTCAATGGTGGCATAAACTCCAAGCGGGGCTTGTTTCGCAATTCTTTCGGCAATTTCGATGGCTTTTTCAATTTGTTTGCCATTTTCGACAATTTCCTGCACTAATCCAATCCGGTAAGCCTCATTTGCATCAAATTCGTCCCCCGTTAAAAGCCAGCGCATCGCATTTCCCCATCCGGCACGTTCGGGAAAACGAAGTGTTGCCCCGCCAAACGGGAAAATCCCGCGCTTGATTTCGATTTGGGCAAAAGTTGCATTTTCCGAAGCTACGCAAATGTCAGCCGCTAAAATTAATTCAATGCCGATGGTCAGACATTTTCCGTTGACGGCGACAACCACCGGTTTTTTTCGCGCACGGCTAAGGTTAAGCGGATCAATCGAATCCTCATCAAATTTCAAAACTCCGCCGCCTTCGATAACTTTCGGCGCGACGCTCGCTAAATCCAAACCTGCTGTAAACATTTCACCGTGTGCGAAAAGAACTCCGCAACGAATTTCATCCGTATTTTCAAGTTTGGTATAGGCATCCGCGAGTTCATTGAGCATCTGAACATCAAAAGCATTGCGTTTTGCCGGACGATTCAGCCCGATTAATAAAATATGACCGCGTTGTTCGACGGAAATTTTTGCTTCTGGTGTTTGTGTTTCCATAAATTTATGTGAATCAATAGTAGAAAAGCAGACAAGCAAAGAATGATAAGATTTTTTTGC
>DAORIL010000631.1:0-3998 GCA_035438525.1 Pyrinomonadaceae bacterium | reverse complement strand
AGGGATTTTCTTTTCGAGCGTTTTGATGACAACTACCGAAGGATTGCTTTTGCTAAACAATTCTCGCAATTGCTGCGCCTGTGTTGATTGGGTAAAACATTGAATTACAACAATTAAAAGAAATAAATAGATTAATTTTTTCATCTCAAAAACCTCCTTTAATTTACTGCTTTCGCGTAAATTCAAAATTTTCCGTGGTTATCACGAGCTCCTTATTTGGATAGTCAATGATGGAACGAGCCAGATACGTCGGACCGTTCGGTAAGTTTTGAAACTCCGAAATGATTCGCACATGATGGGTATCGTAATAGCTTTTGATCTCTACCTTGTGCTGTTTGAAAGTGACCGCATCAACCCAAATTGTCATTGAATCGCCAAGCTCTAAAACATCTCTGCCTTGAATGCGAATCAAACTTTGCGATGGATTTATTTCGGGTATGTAAGTCGCGTTTCTGATAAACTGCTGCATCTTTGACGGCGAGATTTTGCCGTATGACTTTGCCAGCGCACTCAAATCATTAAGAACTTCGACAAAATCTTCTTTCTTTTTTTTGGCAATTAATCCGCGTAATCCGCCGGTTGGTATTTCTTGCTGCAAAACAGAAATTGGATTTTGTTGCAGATTTTGATCAATGTCATACCGAATTTGATTCAGTTGAACACTTTTAGTCTCGCCGTCTTTACGAACTTCCGTCCGCGATTTCCAGGTATAATGACGCAGTTTTGCTTCATTTTCCTGTTGTGACTGAGCGAATTTTTTGCCCGGTTGAGCAAACGCCGCAACAAACATTAGCAACATAATTGCCATCATTAATCCGATTTTATAATTCCGTATAAAGTTATTTGTTTTCATAATATTTTCCTTCCTTTTTATTAAATTTAATTACTCTGTTTTCGAGATAATTGAGAATCAGTTAATTTCTTTTCCAAGTAATTTCTTAAAGCCTCTGACGTAGTGTCCGCAGAGATAAAACCAATGTAATTATCAGGTCTGAGCAGCACATTAAATGGCTTGTCCGTCCCGAAAATTTCTTTGACATGCGGATAAAGCGGGATGATGTGAAAATCAAACAGATCTGTATATTCTTTTATTTCCTCTTTTAAGGTTTGAAAATCATTTTCACCGTCGGAAAACGCGAGTAAATGAAATTTCGGTTCGTGTAATTGGTCGTAAATGCTTGCACCATCCATTAAAAAATAGGGCAGACGGTCGCCCGCTTTGACGTTAAAATCTTCATCGCCTGTGTGTTTGCTCAAACTGTGATTTCGATAATTGATGCCGATTTGTGAAAGCCGTTTAAAGAATTCCGTTCTGACTTTTTCGATGGTCAAAGCACGTCCGGCAAGTCGCGGGAAAAGATGTAAACGAACTAAATTCATCAACCAATCTTCGCCTGACAGAAAATTAAACATTCGGTCGGTTGAATTCAAAAGATTTTCGGCGTTTTCCAACCTTTCCAAGTTGTAACTTTCGAGAATCTTTTCGTCCGCTTTGCCTTGTAAAACAAAGGCTAATTTCCACGCCAGATTGTAGGCATCCTGAATTCCGGTGTTCATTCCCTGTCCGCCCGCAGGTGTGTGAACGTGGGCGGAATCTCCGGCGAGAAAACATCTGCCTTTGCGAAAATTCTCAACATGGCGAGTATGAACTTTGTAGGTGGAAAACCAATTTACCTTAGAAATATTGAGTTCGAGATTAGCTTCTTTCTTGATATATGCTTCAATTTCTTCGTAAAGAATATCGCCTTCGTCTTTAGAAAATTCTTCGGGAAATGAGCCAACGATTCGGTAACGGTTTTCACCCGGCATCGGGAAAAAAGCGACGACTGAATGTTTGCCTAAACAAACTTGCAAGGCATCATGCGGAAATTTCCAATCAACCTGCACATCAGCCACATAAAACATCCGTTCAAACGTGTTGCCTTCAAATTTCAAATCAAGAAAATGGCGAACCGGACTTTTTGCCCCATCGCAACCGACTAAATATTTCGCTTCAATCGTTGAAATCTCGCCATCTGCGTTCTTGATTTTTGCGGTTACGCCCGATTCATCTTGCACTAATTCCGCGAGTTCGGTTTGCCACAAAACGTCTTTGCCGTGTTCTAAAACATAATCGTAAAGCATTCGCTCATTTTTGCTTTGTTCCAGCACGAGCATATATGGATATTTACTTAAACCCTTGCCGACACTCGACAAATCAACCTCGCCGCGAATCTCGCCGCTTTCCAAAAAACGTGCTTTTGCGGCAATTATGCCTTCGGCGACAGCTTTTTCGGCTAGTCCGAGTTGTTCGTAAACTTCCAAAGTTCGGGCGTGAACTCCTAACGCTTTTGAATACGGCGTGACGGTTTCTTTTTTATCAACGATGACAAAATCCACGCCGTAACGAATGAATTGACAGGCTAATGAAAGTCCGGTTGGACCTCCGCCGACGATGATTACTTCTGTTTTTATATTGTTTTTCATAAATTTCTCCTCAACAAATTAAGACAAAATATTTTCAAAATTCGGGACGAATGATTTTGAACTTTGTCAGAACCCAATAGATCCCATAAAAGAATCCAAAAAAAATTAAAGCTATTAAACATTCCATAATTCAGCCTCATAAAATGATTTCTATAAAACAAATAGTGATAATTTTCACTACCTTGCCTCCTTGAACTTTTCTCAAAGGCAATGCCAGATTAAAAAACTTGAAGATGTATTCGCATATCCCGAAAGGCACATTTAGAGGGTGTATTTTGAATTTAAGCGGTCAGTAGCTGGTGGTTAGTGGTCAGAAAAAATACATTGGCTCGTTGAGCTAACTCTTTCAAATACAGTTTCATACTAAACATTCAAAGGTTCTGACCACCAGCCACTGTCTACTGTTCACCAAATCAGAGCAATTTCTTAATAATTTGAGCATTTACAAAATTTCTTGAAATTTGTTTTGCTTGCAGTTAAACTGCAATCTAATTTGTCTTGAAACCTGCAATCGAATTGTCCATTTGAGAGATAAATGAAAAACTGCCCCGCTTGTAACCGCACTTTTTCGGATGACACACTGAGTTTTTGTCTGGAAGACGGAGTTCCGCTTGTCGCGAACTACTACAATAGTCAGGTTTTTGATTCCCAAGCCGAAACTCTTTTGACCCAACAACCTCCAGCTTTTCAAATTCCACCGGAAAAATCAGTGCAAGCTTTTCAAGAATCGCCAACAGTTCAAACCCCGGTCCAAGGAAAAGAAGTAGTCAATGGTTCACCAAAGCAGAATAATTGGATCAGTCAAAGATTGATGACCAAACTTTATCTGCCGCCTGCCAGGCAGACATTAGTTGAACGTCCGCAACTGATTGAACAATTAAATGAAGGTTTGAAAGGCAGATTGACGATTATTTCGGCTCCGGCGGGATTTGGCAAAACTTCGTTGGTGACTGCTTGGCGAGAGCAAAACGAAATGCCGCTTGCTTGGTATTCGCTTGACGAAGAGGATAATGACCCAACCTGTTTTGCAGACTATTTGATTGGAGCGTTGCAGACGATTGACGAAAAATTAGGACAGGAAAGTGCCGGACTTTTACAAATGTCACCGGCTCCGCCCTTAAAAATCGTTTTGACCTCACTAATAAATGAAATAAGCGAAAACGAAACTGAGTTTGTTTTGGCTTTTGATGATTATCACGTCATTAGTGAACAGAGTATTCACGAGGCTTTGAGTTTTTTTATTGAACGATTGCCTCCCCACGTTCACGCCCTAATAACAACCCGTAGTGATCCGCCTTTTCCGCTGTCCCGTCTTCGCGCCCGAAACGAGTTGAAAGAATTAAGATCAACAGATTTGCGCTTTGGTGAAGCAGAAGCCTCCACTTTTTTAAATGGTGTGATGAAGTTGGAACTGACCAACAATGACATTCACGCGCTCGAAGCCAGAACCGAAGGCTGGATCACGGGATTACAACTCTCCGCACTAAGTTTGCAGGGAAAAGAAAATAAATCAGGATTCGTTAAAGAATTTG
>DAORIL010000630.1:0-3999 GCA_035438525.1 Pyrinomonadaceae bacterium | reverse complement strand
GAAAAACTCCGATGTCGCCGTTAATTAATTCAACGAGTTCGGCGTAAGTTTTTTTGTGATATTGACCAACGATTGAGTCTAAAATTTGTTTGGCTTCTTTTTGGTTCATTACAAAATTTGCCCTAGAATTTCAACTGCTTTTCCCCGTAAACTTTCATCATATAAATAACTCCCAGGTGTTTCTTCAGGATTTATTTCGATGCAAAACGCCCCGTTTCGTTTCGCCACTTCCGCTAAACCCGCCGCTGGATAAACAACTGCAGAAGTTCCGATTGATACAAATAAATCGCAATCACCAGCAAATTCAACCGCATATTCAAAATAGCCTTCCGGCAGCATTTCACCGAACAGAACGACATCAGGGCGCAAAGGCGCATCGCATAAATCGCAAATATCGGGTGTATGCGGAATTTCTGTTGGAAGCATTTCATATTTTAGCCGACATCCTTTGGTGCATTTGGAACGCTGAATGTTACCGTGCAATTCCAAAATATTTCGTGAACCTGCCTGCAAGTGAAGCCCATCAATGTTTTGGGTAACGAGCAGAAAATTTTCCCGCAAACGACTTTCCCAAAGCATTAAAGCCCGATGCGCCTCGTTTGGCTGGCAATCTTTCAAAACACTGCGCCGATAATCAAACCATTCCCACACCTCCGGCAAATTTTCCTTGACCATTCGGGCCGAAGAGATTTCGTCAAACGGCATTCCCTTCCAAACGGCAGTTTGCCCGCCGCCACGAAAGGTTGGAACCCCCGATTCTGCCGAAATTCCGGCACCGGTTAGAATGCAAACCTTTTTAGACTCCTTAACTTTTTTTATTAAACCAGCCGAAATTCCCATAAATAAATTTTCAACTTAAAGACCCAAAGTTGCAAAGTCACAAAGTAATTTATGCCAAAACAATTAACAATTAACAATTAACAATTAACAATTAATGTCTCAGTTTGCTATACTTTGAATTTTTATGAGTCTGCTGGAATTACAACAAACATTGCGTGAAAAAGTTTTGGAAACCGCAAAAAGCGTTTTCAATATTGAACTTGGACAGATTGCCTCAGAATTTCCGCCAAAAACCGAATTAGGTGATTTAGCGTTCCCGGTTGCTTTTGAATTGGCGAAAAGAATCAAACAGGAAACGGGTGAAAAACGAAATCCACGTGAAATTGCTGAACAATTGAAAATCGCCCTTGAATCAAACGAAAATGTTGATCGAGTTGAAGTTGCGGGTGTGGGCTACTTGAATGTTTTTTACAAACGAGCCAAATTTCTTTTACAAGCATCACAAACTCAAACTTTTAAAACTCCAACAGCACCATCACCAAAACGTATTGTTGAACATACAGCTGTTAATCCAAATAAAGCTGCACATATAGGTCACGTTCGCAATTCGGTTTTGGGCGATACTTTTGTCCGAATTTTACAAGCCAACGGCGATCGGGTTGAAGTTCAAAATTACATTGACAATACCGGAGTTCAAGTTGCTGATGTTGTGGTTGCCTTTATTTATCTTGAGAAAATGAATCTCGAAGACATCAAACGTCTCGATACGGAACTTGCTGAAAAAAATATTTCTTTTGACTATTATTGTTGGGATTTATACGCCAAAGTTGGGCAGGAATATGCTGTAAATGAGCAACTTAAATCGAAACGCGCCGAAGTTTTGCATTTGATAGAAGAAGGAAGTAATGAAACCGCAGAACTTGCAGATTATGTTGCAACTCGAAATGTCGAATGTATTTTGAAAACCATGGAACGCCTCAGCATTCGTTACGATTTGCTGCCCCGTGAATCGGAAATTTTACATTTACAATTTTGGGCAAAAGCCTTTAAAAAAATGAAAGAACTTGGCGTTATCCGTTTGGAAACTGAAGGAAAAAACGCCGGATGTTGGGTGATGCCTTTTGATACCCACTCAGGAAACGAAGAATTCGATTCTGACAAAATTCTGGTTAAATCTAATGGAATAGTAACTTACACGGGGAAAGATATTGCCTATCAACTTTGGAAATTGGGTTGTCTTGGATTAGATTTCAACTACAAGCTTTTTCAATGCTACGACGACGGTAAAGAAGTTTGGGTAACAACGACCGAACAAACTATTGAACAAAACGTGCCAAAATTCGGAGGGGGTGATACGGTTTATAACGTAATTGATACTCGTCAATCTTATCCGCAAGACATTGTCAAAAAAGGAGTTTCACTGATTGCCCCGGAAAAAGGCGAAGCCGCAAGCGTTCACCTTTCGTATGATATGGTTGCTCTTTCACCTTCTGCCGCCGAAGAATTAGGGTTTGTTTTAAGTGAAGACGACAAAAAACGTTCCTTTATCGAAATGGCTGGACGCAAAGGACTTGGGGTAAAAGCTGATGATTTGATAAATCGTTTGGATGAAAAGGCTTTCGAGGAAGTTTCGCGGCGTAATCCTGAGTTTACGGTGGAAAATCAAAAGAAAATTGCACATCAAATTGCAGTCGGTGCCTTAAGATATTTTCTGCTCAAATTTACCCGAACAACCTTAATTGTTTTCGATTTTAAAGAAGCGTTGTCTTTTGAAGGTGAAACGGGAGCATACTGCCAGAATGCTGCAGTCAGATTCAATTCCATTTTCAAAAAACTTGAAGAAAATGCACTTGAATCTGCGCAAAAAACTATTGCAGATGTGCGAGTTACAGAGATTTTCGCTTCAGAAATCGGAACCGATATTTGGTCGTTGGTCACACTGGCTTCCAGACTCGAAGAAACAATTTTGCAAGCAGCAACTGCAAACGAACCCGCAATTTTAGCGAAATATAGTTTTAATTTAGCCAAAGCAATGCACCTTTTCCATCATAATCATCGGATAATTTCCGAAGAAGATTCAGTCAAACGAGCTGTTTTAATTGTAGTTGCAGACATTGCACGCCGGAGTTTAACTTCGGCTTTGGAAGTTTTAGGAATCGAAGTTCCCGAAAGAATGTGATTCGATTTTAGATTTTGGATTTCAGATTTTGGATTGAAAAATTAATCTGAAAATTTGAAATTAAAATAAATAAACCAATTTAATTTTTTGTGAATTAATGCAAATTGGCAATAAAATTGGTAGTTTGCCCGAACATTTATGTTAATTGTAATGAAACCCGACGCGACTCAGACAGATGTCGAGCGCGTTTTAGAAATTATTGAACATCTTGGATTTAAACCGCATCCGATGCCGGGTTCCAATCGAACCGCAATTGGTATTACTGGAAATAAAGGCGCAGTTGATCCTGCACATTTTGAAAATTTAAGTGGGGTTGCTGATGCAATTCGTGTCACAAAACCCTATAAACTAATTTCAAAAGAGTTACGCCCTGAAAAATCAATTATCAAGGTTGGTAACGCTGAGATTGGCGGTGATGAATTGGCAATAATTGCCGGACCTTGTGCGGTTGAAACCGTTGATCAGGTATTTGCCGTTGCCGAAATTGTGGCTAAAAGCGGCGTCAAATTCTTTCGCGGTGGCGCCTTTAAACCACGCACCTCTCCTTATGCTTTCCAGGGTAAGGGCGAAGATGGTTTGAAAATTTTAGCCGAAGTCCGCGATCAATACGGTTTGAACATCGTCACCGAAGCGATGGACGAACGCGGA
This sequence comes from Pyrinomonadaceae bacterium, assembly GCA_035438525.1. Lineage (GTDB taxonomy): Bacteria > Acidobacteriota > Blastocatellia > Pyrinomonadales > Pyrinomonadaceae > JAIBCC01. Next base: position 392 of record DAORIL010000630.1, on the reverse strand, counting down.
GTTGATCTGGTTGAAAAATACGGGGATTGCATCCAAATCGGCGCACGCAATATGCAAAACTTTTCCCTTTTGAAATACGTTGGGAAAACTCGCAAACCTGTTTTGTTGAAACGTGGGATGTCTGCAACTTTGGATGAGTTTTTACTTGCGGCAGAATATATTATGGCGGAAGGAAATTACGAAGTAATTTTGTGCGAACGCGGAATCCGAACTTTTGATACTCACGCCCGAAACACTTTGGATTTATCCGTTGTCCCGGCAGTCAAAAAACTTTCTCATTTACCGATAATTGTTGATCCCTCACACTCGAGCGGTCACAATTATATGGTTAATCCGCTGGCCCGAGCTGGTGTTGCGGTTGGTGCCGATGGATTGATTATTGAAGTTCACCC
>DAORIL010000629.1:0-4022 GCA_035438525.1 Pyrinomonadaceae bacterium | reverse complement strand
GGATTGCGTTCCGAAATGCAGATTGAAATTAGTGCTGCCGCTCCGGACAAACCAACCGCCAAGAAAAATAAAGAAAATCCGCCAAAATCAAATTTTTCACGACACAGCATTCTTAATTTGATGGACGATACAACTGCTGCTCCTGTTACCTCAAAACAAAAGAATAAAGTAGAAACAACCGGAGTGATGGCAGCACTTTCGGCACGGGTTGCAGCATCAAACGATTTTGATCAGGAAATCCCTAAGGCTCCGGCGATTTTGCAAAAATTATCTAATGAGGATCAGCCCAAAATAGAAAGTGTCGAAATTAACCCTGAGGCTCCCCGTTATATCCATCCGAAAAAAGAAAATATAAAACCCGTCAGAATCCAAACCCATTTGTTGGCTGAAAATACCATCGAAAACGAACCAATCCAAAATACTTCAAACCGCGATTATGAACTTTTGCGGGCGGAAATGCGTGAACTCAAGTTTACTTTCAATACTTACGCACATCGCCAAAACCTTCAATCCTGGCAAAACGGGGTGGATTTAGACTTATTTGGTGAGGTATTCGAAACTCCTTTTTACGAAGTTTATATGGAATTGACCGGAAGCGGGATTTCACCGGAACTCGCACGAAACTTTGTGGCGAAAATTATTCCCCATTATAAAAATAATTTGCTTGCTGAAATGTCGCTTACCCAAACAACTTTGGTTCGCGCTTTATCTTCAATGATCCGTTTTGAACCTGATGCCTTAAAAATGGAACAATCGTCGGTTATTGCGGTTATTGGGGCAACCGGTGTTGGAAAAACAACTACAGTTGCAAAGATAGCGGCACGGGCAGCACTCCAGGAACGTCGCCGGGTTGAGCTGGTAACTCTTGATACTTATAGAATTGCTGCGGTCGAACAGCTTAAAACCTATGCCGAAATAATCGGTGCCGGTTGTCATGTTGTTCGTTCGATTTTGGAATTAGATGTGGTGCTCCGCCGACTGCCAGCCGATGCTTTAGTTTTAATTGATACTACCGGTAAAAGCCCGCATGATCTGGCTGATCAATATGAACTTTCCGAATATTTGCGCCAAAACAATGAAATCCGTAAATATCTGGCAATTCAAGCCACAACACACCCTCTTGATACCATCGCATCAATCAAAAAGTTCAAAATGTATGGTGCTGATTCTCTGATTTTAACAAAATTTGATGAGACAATCCGTCCCGGTGCGACTCTCGAAGTATTGACTGAAAGCGACTTATCCCTCGCCTACCTCTGTATGGGACAGCGCGTCCCGGAAGATATGCAGGTAGCAACTCCTGAAACTTTAGCCAGAACCATAATTGGTAAATAACAAATTAAATAACATTCACTAAAAATATGACTGATCAAGCTTCAACATTAAGAATTATGGCAAGAGAACAATCCACACCACAACTTCATTTAGGAAATTCTACGGAAAGAACCTCTCACAATCTACGAAGTATTGCAATAACTGGTGGAAAAGGCGGGGTTGGTAAATCAAATCTTTCGGTCAACCTCGCACTTGAATTAGGTTCTCTGGGAAACCGCGTAATTCTTCTTGATGCTGATTTTGGTTTAGCTAATGCCGACTTGTTGTGCGGTATTTCGCCAAAATCTCACCTCGGGCATGCAATTTCAGGAATTAATACCTTAGAGGAAATTACGATTCCGCTTTCTGAAAACGTTAATCTGATTCCCGGTGGAAGCGGTGTCGAGGAACTGGCAAACTTCTCTCTTCTTTCACGTCCCCGAATTTTTGATCAACTGAAATCGATGTCGCTAAATAATGATTTTATGCTGATAGATACAGCTGCCGGAATTGCCGGAAATGTGTCGGGAATTTTACATTCATCAGACGAAATAATTATCGTCGCTAATCCTGAGCCCACTTCGATTGTTGATTCCTACGCAACTATTAAAATCATTTTGCGTCATTCACCTGAAAAGTCAATCTCAATTGTTGTAAACAATGTCGTTAGCATTAGAGATGCCGAAGAGGTTTTTCAATCCATCAGTTTGGCTACACAAAAATTTTTGGGACAGGAAATAAAGTTTTTGGGAATGGTCCCGCAGGATACAAAACTTCGGGAAGCCGTTCGCGAACAAATTCCGATTGTTAAATTTGCACCGGAGGCACCCGCCAGCCGTGCCCTTCGCCTCATAGCAAAAGAAATTTACAACCGGAAACGCCTTGATTTCAGTTTTTCAAATGTGCAGTCCTTCTGGGATTTATTGGCAAATCAAACTACTACAAATAGTTAATTTTAATCACTCCCGTTTGAACAAAATGCTTCATTATTCATCAACGAAAAATCACCGAAAATCTTATCTTTCAGCAATTAACGGATCTAATGAGCGCGAGTTCCTGATATTATCCTATTTGCCGAAAGTCAAATATATTGCTGATCGGATTGCTGCCAAATTGCCAAGTTTTATTGAGCGCGATGATCTTTACGGTGCCGGAGTAATCGGATTAATTGATGCGGTTGAAAGATATGATGCTTCCCGCGATGTGGCATTTACAACTTTTGCTGAATTAAGAGTTCGAGGGGCAATTCTCGATAATTTGCGGTCACTCGACTGGGCTTCACGCGGAATGCGTCGGCGGGCACGCGAAGTGCAAGCGGTATTTACACAAATCGAGAAGGAAAATAATCGCCCCGCTACTGAAATCGAGGTGGCTAACAGAATGAAGATTCCTCTTGCCGAATTACGTGAGACGCTGCAAGAAATTCATGGATTGACAATCACTAACCTTGATGAACGTGATGAACAAACCGGTTTGAGTCTGGTGGAGATGATTTGCGACAATTCAAGCACTCCCATTCAGCAGATCGAGGAAAAAGAATTCCGTCGTTTGCTCGCCCAATCCATCGACAATCTACCGGAACGGGAACGGCAAGTTATTGCCCTTTATTACCTCGAAGAATTAAACATGAAAGAAATCGGTGCAGTTCTGGGAATCACCGAATCGCGTGTTTCTCAATTGCGTTCGCAAGCAATTCTGCATTTACGTTCAAAATTATTGAAATAAAATGGAAACCAAAGAAGAGATCTTAACCGAGGAAGAAATGTCTGCTTTATTGCCGGAATCAAAAAACGGCGATGATGCAAAAAACCGTGAAAAACGCCGAAGGATCGTTCCTTACAATTTTCGTCGTCCGGATCGGCTTTCTAAAGAACAAGTGCGTTCGCTTTATCTTATGCACGACCTGTTTGCGCACAGTCTTTCCTCTAGTCTTCCGCTTTTTTTGCGGGCAATTTCAGAGGTCAATTTGATTTCGGTAGAACAACAATCCTATGGCGACTATATGCGAAGTTTGCCTGACCCGACCACCCTGTTTACCGTTTATGCCGATACTCTGCGCGGTTCTTTTGCCATCGAAATTAATTCTTCGATCGCCTTTCCGATAATTGACCGGATGCTCGGAGGAGAGGGGAATGAATTAGGAAATTTGAGAGCCGCAACCGATTTGGAATTGAAAGTTCTCGAAGGTTTTATCGCTGTGGTCACCGATAACTATCGAGAGGTTTGGAAATCCATTGTCGAATTCGAAACCGAAATAGTCGGTCGCGAAACACGACCTCAGTTGCTGCAAATTATTCCTCCAAATGAAATTGTGGCAACGATTGTTTATCAAATTCAAATTGGTGATTCCAAAGGTTTGATGAGTTTTTGTCTGCCCGTTGAAATGATCGAGGAGAAAATCAAGAAATTCAATCAAGCTTCTTCTCCTAACAATCCTGCTTCCCCGCAAGCCACCAATGTGCTTTTGAAAACGATTTCAACGGTGAGATTTCCGGTTTCATCAGAACTTGAAAAAGTTCCTACCGGAGTCCGTGATCTGCTTTCTTTATCAGTTGGCGATATTTTGCGGACAAATCACAGCCTCGAAAAACCAGTCAATTTATGTGTCGGCGATTCGAGAAAATTTATGGGCAGACTTGCCTCGCTTGAGGGAAAAGTGGTCATGCAATTAATGGAAGCAGCTGGCGAAAACGAAGTAAATTCAAACG
>DAORIL010000628.1:0-4025 GCA_035438525.1 Pyrinomonadaceae bacterium | reverse complement strand
TTCAGTATTTGGTAGATTGCGTGAAGGAATTAAGCGGTAAGTTTCATCAAGATTAGGATTCAATGAAATTAGTTTTCGCAGTTTTGGGTTTATTGTTTTTTACTTTTGGGGCTTTCGCTCAAGATTACAGTTGTGAAAAGTTGAAGAGTAATGAAATAACTCAGAAATCTTATTCAGCGATAGTTGTAATTAAAGAGGATAAAACTTTTCAGGTTGTGAAAGGAATTGCACAATTAAATGAACAACCTTTAGAAAATGTTTTTGTCGAAGTTTTTATTGATAAAAACCCGAATCGAATTGATGGTTGTAAAACTGGTGCTAATGGAAGATTTAGTTTTCCAAATTTGAAAAAAGGCAATTATACGCTTCGTTTGAGTAAAGATGGCGGCTATCGGCTAACGGAAATTAAAATTAAAGTGTCTCCGAAAAGCAAAAATAAAAATGTAATAAACGGCGAAATTCTATTAGGCGTTTAATACTAAAAAGAAGTAGGTAATTTTATGAGTAGTTTCAAACATTTAGACGTTGATATTTTGAAGAAATTCAATCAACCCGGACCGCGTTATACTTCGTATCCGACCGCACCCGTATTTAGCGATAAATTTACTTCCGCAGATTTCAAGCAGGAAATCATCAACACCAACGCCGAAGCTAATCCGACCGATCTTTCGTTATATTTTCACTTCCCTTACTGCGATACGCTTTGCTATTTTTGCGGCTGCAATATGATGGTCACGCAAAACCGCAAGCATATTGCCGAATACAATGATTACTTAAAAAAAGATATTGATCTGCTCGTGCCGATGATTTCGCCGAAACGAAAGGTGCAGCAAATGCACTGGGGCGGCGGAACTCCGACGTATCTTGAGCCGGACGAAATCCGCGACATCGGCAATTATATTAAAGACAGATTTGATTTTGCGGAAGACATCGAAGCCAGCGTCGAAATTGATCCGCGCGGGTTAACGAAAGATCATTTGCAGGCACTTCGGGATGTGGGTTTTAATCGAACGAGCTTTGGCGTGCAGGATTTTAACCAAAAAGTTCAGGAAGCGGTCAACCGAATTCAGTCGGAAGAATTGACTACGCAAACTATCGAATGGGCGAGAGAACTCGGTTTTCAGAGCATCAATCTCGATTTAATTTACGGACTTCCGTTTCAAACTCTGGAAAGTTTCAGAGAAACAGTCGAAAAAGTCGCTCAACTTTCGCCTGACCGCATCGCCGTTTTCAATTACGCCCACGTTCCCTGGCTCAAAAAGCATATGAAGCTCATCAAAGCCGAAGATTTGCCTAGTCCCGATGAACGTCTGCAAATTTTGAAAATGACGATTGAAACTCTGATGGACGCGGGCTATGAATATATCGGAATGGATCATTTTGCCAAACCGACCGATGAACTTGCTGTGGCACAGAAAAATGGCACGCTTTACCGCAATTTCCAAGGCTATTCGACCAAAGCGGGATGCGATGTTTACGCTTTCGGACTGTCGGCAATTTCGCAGTTTCAAAACATTTACGCTCAAAACCTCAAGCATTTACGCGACTATTACAAACGCGTTGATTCAGGCGATGCGGCAACCAACGTCGGCTATCGAATGACCGAAGATGACCACATCCGCAAGGAAACGATTATGCAGTTGATGTGTAATCTCGAAATTGATAAACGCGACATCGAAACGAAATTCGGCATTGATTTTGAAGAGTATTTTGCGGCTGACATTCCGAAATTGAAAGTTTTCATCGAAGACGGACTTTTGGAAAACGATGCGGACAAAATCAAAGTTATCGGTTCGGGAATTTTAGTAATTCGCAATATTGCAATGTGTTTCGATGCGTATTTAGAGAAAATGATGGCTGAAAAGCCTGTTTTCTCAAAGACGGTTTAGAGATTAGGGACGAGGTAAAAGGGACAAGGGACGAGTGTAAAACGAAATCTTGTCCCTCGTCCCTCAACACTTGTCCCTCAAAGAATATGAACGAAAAAGTTGGAGTAGTTTTATTAAATCTTGGCGGACCGGATTCGCTCGATGCGGTCGAACCGTTTCTGTTTAATCTTTTCAACGATCCTGAAATCATCAATTTTCCGCTCAGTTTTTTGTTTCGCAAACGTCTGGCGAAGCTCATCTCTTCGCGCCGCGCACCTTCGATTCAGGAACAATATGCGAAAATTGGCGGAAAATCTCCGATTGTTGATCTGACCAATAAACAAGCCGAAATTTTAGAGAAAAATCTGCAAGCGAAAGGCGTTGACGCGAAGGTTTATGTGGCGATGCGTTATTGGCGACCGTTTACCGAAGATGTGATCGAACAGATCGAAAAAGACGGCATCAAACGCATCGTTCTGCTGCCGCTTTACCCGCAATTTTCTAAAGCGACAACGGGTTCGAGTTTTAAGGAATGGGAACGATTAACAAACGGGAAATTTCAAACGCAAAAGGTCGAACATTATTACGATTTCGCGCCATATCTCGATTCAATTATCGAACGGATCAATCAAACTTTTGAAAGATTTCCCGCCGAAAAACGCGACCTAGTTTACATTCTTTTTAGCGCACACGGAACGCCGATGAAACTCGTGCGGGAAGGCGATCCGTATTCGGGACAAATTTGCGAAACTGTAACAGCCGTGAAAGAACGCGGCGGTTGGAAAAACGAACACACGCTTTGTTTTCAATCAAAAGTCGGACCGCAAAAATGGCTCACGCCTTCAACGCCTGCCGTCATCGAAGAACTCGCGGCAAAAGGCGTAAAAAATATGCTTGTCGTGCCGATTGCCTTCGTTTCCGATCATCTCGAAACGCTTTTTGAACTCGACCACGAATACGGACGATTGGCAAAGGAAAAAGGCGTTGAGCAATACGAAGTGATGGAAGGTTTGAACGATTCGGAATTGTTTGCCGAAAGTTTGGCTCAGTTGGTTTTGGGGAAAATTTAAATTTTTTCAGAAATCAATTTGTTCTTATAAAATTATTGTTATGGAAGACGTTAGATTACTTATTCCGCGAAGCAAAATGGATGTCGAACGTGCAGAAGCAGCAGTTGCCGCCGGATTTCCTACGATTGAACCAATCCTTTATGAATTATTGGAATGGTTGCAAGATATGAATTGGCTTGTTGCTCAAATATTAGCACCAACTTTAGCCTCAGTTGGAAAACCATTAATTCCACACATTCAACGTATTTTTGAAACTGACGATGAGATTTGGAAATATTGGATTATGAGGGAAATATTTTGTAAATCAGAAGAGGCTGCAGTCGCCTTTAAAGATGAATTAAAACGAATTGCTTTTAATCCAACAAAATCCGAACTTGAAGATGAAATTAATGACGATGCTGAGTATGTTTTGAAAAAATATGGATGGATTTAGTTGCTCAGTTTGATTCCAAAAAGATTGAATTATAAATGAAAAAAGTTTGCATAATCGGCGGCGGAATTTCGGGTTTGACCACAGGCTTTTTGCTGAAAAGAAAAGGCTTGGCGGTGACGCTTTTTGAACAATCCGATGCTTTGGGCGGAAATATTCAGACCATTACACGCGACGGCTATACTATCGAACAAGGTCCGAACAGTCTTTTGAAAGCACCGCGTCTGATTGATTTGGTGAGATTGCTGAACATCGAAGATAAAGTTATCGCCGCTGATGAAAACGCCAATAAACGCTATATTTTAAGCGACGGAAAGCTCGAAGCGATGGGCGTAAAATCTTTCGTCAACGGCTATTTTTCGCTCAAAACGATTTTGAGTCTGGCTCGTGAGCCTTTTGTCCGTTCAAAATCGCCCGAAAATGAATCTGTCGCCGAATTTGTGACCAGAAGAATCAGTTCTGAGTTTCTTGATAAAGCAATTGATCCTTTTGTTTCAGGAGTTTACGCGGGCGATCCGAATAATTTGAGTATGCGTTCCGCGTTTCCGAAATTGTTTGAAATGGAACGCGACCACGGCAGTTTGATTGCCGGAACATTTTTACGAAAAGTCGAAAAGCCCGACCCGAATTTCCCGAAAACTTTTTCGTTCCAAGGCG
>DAORIL010000627.1:0-4048 GCA_035438525.1 Pyrinomonadaceae bacterium | reverse complement strand
AAGATTTTCGGCGGAATTACTTGCCCCAACTTATGACCGTTTGACGGTTTATCCGTTGGCATGGAGTCCTTCAACCGAAGGCGTAATTTCCGGCACTCCGACGATTGTTTCAATTCGTTCAAAAGACGATTTTGAAAAATACCGAGGCAAATTAAAAGATGCAATCGTCTTTCGCGGAACTTTTCCTTTAAATAAACCACAAGCCCGTGAAGGAAATCCGGTTGAAAGATTTTCTGATGAAAAATTGAAAAAATATGCTGAAGAAACGAATGCCGGAGCGGATGGCACGACCGATTATTGGGCAGAAGAAAAAGATTGGTTGGCTGGATTGGCACGAGCTAAAGAAATCTATAAGTTTCTGAAAGATGAAGGAATTGCGGCATTAGTTGAACCAAGCCGTTTTCCGAATAATGTAGTTTTGACACAAGGATTTTATGATACAAATCCCGAAAATAACGTTCCGGCTTTTGCAATGGCGCGTGAGCAATATGCGCGAATCGTGCGTCTGACAGAAAGAAAAATTCCGGTCAAAGTTGAGTTAAATCTCCAATCCAAATTTTACGACGATAAAACCGGAGCAAATGTCGTCGCGGAAATTCCCGGAAGTGATCCGAAATTAAAAGACGAAGTTGTTTTACTTGGCGGACATTTCGATTCGTGGCATTCGGGAACGGGCGCGACCGACAACGGCGCAGGTTGTGTCGTAATGATGGAAGCCTTGAGAATTATCCAAAAACTGGGCTTGAAACCGCGCCGCACGATTCGCGTTGCGCTTTGGGATGGCGAGGAAGAAGACTATTACGGCTCAATGGGTTATGTCAAAAAACACTACGGCGATCTGAAAACGATGCAGCTTAAACCTGAGCACGAAAAGCTCGCGGCGTATTACAACCTCGACAACGGGTCGGGCAAAATTCGAGGAGTTTATTTACAAGGAAATTCTGCGGTTAAACCGATCTTTGAAAATTTCCTCAAACCGTTTAATGCTGACGGCGCAAGCACTTTAACCATTGTCAATGCCGGTGGAACCGACCATATGTCTTTTGATGCAGTTGGTTTACCGGGCTTTGAATTTATCCAGGACCCGCTCGATTACGAAAGTCGTGTTCATCATTCAAATTTAGATGTTTTAGAAGCGGTTAATGAAGATGATTTAAAATTCGATGCCGCCGTCGTTGCAACTTTTGCTTATTTGACGGCGCAGCGAGACGAGAAATTACCGCGCAAACCATTGCCAAAACCGCAATAAAAAAGAAAACTCTATCCACGAAGGTTCACAAAGAAAACACGAAGAAGCTAAATTTGATAAAATCTTTCGTGAAAACTTCGTGAACTTCCGTGGATAAAAACTTATGCAAGAAAATTCAACTTTAATTCTCCCAATCGGGACGCAAATTGTTGCTTTGATTGAGGTTAAAGTGCTGAATGAAAATCGCTTTCAATCACGCGGAACGGTTGGAGTTATAAAATCTTCACCAAAAGATGCAACGCATTCTTATTTGGTGGAATTTCCGGATGGGTCACTTGGCTCAATCAAACGCAGCGAATTTGCGATTCGCAAACAATATCAAACCGAAACTGCTATTGATCCGCTCGAAGACCAAAACCTTTATAATTATGTGATTTATCGTTGCGTGGTCGGTTCACGGGCATTTGGGCTGGATGATGAAAAATCCGACACCGATTTGCGCGGAATTTATTTGCCTCCGGCGAATCTGCATTGGTCAATGTATAGCGTTCCCGAACAACTTGAGAACAAAGATAATGAGGAATGTTATTGGGAATTACAAAAGTTTTTACTGCTGGCGTTAAAGGCAAATCCGAATGTTTTGGAATGCTTAAATACTCCGTTAATTGAGTTTAAAAATCCGATTGCGGACGAGCTTTTAGCTATTAAAAACGTTTTTCTCTCAAAATTGGTTTACCAGACCTACAACGGTTATGTGATGTCGCAATTCAAAAAACTCGAACAGGATTTGCGTTCAACGGGCGAAATTCGTTGGAAACACGCAATGCACTTGATCCGCTTACTTTTGCAGGGAATTGAGATTCTAAAAACCGGCGAATTAACTGTCAAAATGGAAGCAAATCGTGATAAATTGTTGATGATTAAACGCGGTGAATTATTGTGGGAAAGTATCAACGATTGGCGTTTGATGTTGCACAAAGATTTTGAAAATGCTTTTGCTCAAACAAAACTGCCTGAAAGACCTGATTATGAAAGGGCTAACCAATTTTTGATAACAGCCCGACGAAAAATGATTTAATTTTATGTCAACCGATAATCTAAAAATGACGAAAATTTGTCCCAATTGCCAACATCACTTTGATGAAAGTATGAGGTTTTGTTTGAATTGCGGTAGTGTTTTGAAAGCTAAAGATAAAATCATTAACTGTGAATTTGAATATAAATGCCCGTTGCAATGGTCGGGTTTGCAAAAATCAGAGAATGAAGACATTCGATTTTGCTCCAGTTGTCAGAAGAACGTTTTTTTCGCCCACTCCCAGCAAGAGTTGGATAAATTAGCAAGTCAGGGAAAATGTGTAGCTTTCAATCAACCAAATAATAATGATATTTACAAAGATCTTCCACCACCGCTAATGGGAGTAATTGCTTCTCCTATCGATTTTATCCCACCGCCGGAAAATATTCCAACAATGGGACTTCCTGTGATGTGGGAGCCGGAAAAAAAGGAAGAAATAAAGAAATCGTGGTGGGAGTTTTGGAAATAATCAACTCTCAGTAATTCATTTAACTCTTTTGAAAAATAAATTTATTGGTTTAATTCAATCAAAATGACAAAAAGGTTGAATTATTGAAGAAAATAAAAAAAGTTAGAAAAAAAAGATGGAAATTAAACATAGTTAAACGTATAATAACAATGGGCAAAGACTATCCCCCAAGGTCATTTGCTACAAATGTAAAAAACTTAACTGAGAGAAAGGCTTTGAAGAAAGTCATTTTCCATTTTGAATGTGCATAAAAAGCAAAGAATAAATATCCTTTTTTTAATTACCTTTTTGTTTGTCGGGGTTGTAATTGCAGTTGTTTCGGGTTACTTCTTGGCCGAACATCGTTTAATGATTGGACTAGTAGGTTTGGCGCATATTTTATTTTGTGGGGCTTTAATTTTCTTTGAAATAAAGAAAAAGCAGAGCCAAGTCAAAACAGAACGTGAGCGGGCGGAACTGGCGGAAAACTATATTAAAGAACTGCAAGAATATGTTTCCGAACAGGAAAAAGCGAATGTTTCATTAAAAGAAGGCAAAGAGAAATTTAGACACGCTGCCTTTCACGATGCTTTAACTAATCTGCCAAACCGCAATCTCTTTATCGAAACACTCAAATTTGTGCTTGAAAAACACAAGCAAACGCCAAATTTTAATTTTGCGGTGCTTTTTCTTGACCTCAATCGTTTTAAGACAATCAATGATAGTTTAGGACACTCGCTCGGTGACAGGTTGATTTTAAATGTTGCCAAGAGATTGACGGATTCAGTGCGCGAAGGCGACTTAGTTGCCCGTTTCAGTGGCGATGAATTTGGCATTATACTCAATAATATCAATGCAATAGAAGAAACAATCGTTTTGGCGGATATGATTCGTCAAAGAATTGCTTTGCCGTTTTTAATTGATGGAAGGGAAGTGTTTTCGAGTGTCAGTGTTGGAATTGCAATGGCAAGTAAAGAGTATAATCAGGCTGAAGATATTTTACGCGATGCCGATATTGCGATGTATCACGCTAAAGAGGGAACCAAAGGGATTGAGGTTTTTGATCGCTCTATGCACACCCGTGCCCTGACCCTTTTGCAGATTGAAACCGATTTGCGGCATGCTCTCGAACGCCATGAACTATGTGCCTTTTTTCAACCAATAGTCGAAATCCAAACGATGAGATTAGTTGGATTTGAATCTTTAATTCGTTGGAATCATCCAACCAGAGGTTTAGTTCCGCCGGGAGAATTTATTGGAGTCAGTGAGGAAACCAATCTGATAAGTAGAAGGACAGAATTATTTTATAAATAATCTGTCCTGAAAGCTAATCTTG
>DAORIL010000626.1:0-4060 GCA_035438525.1 Pyrinomonadaceae bacterium | reverse complement strand
GGCGGTACTGTTACTACAGGTATTATTTCCTCTAAAGGAAGAGATCTGGGGTCTGGTATGGACGAATTAGTTGACGATTTTATCCAGACTGATGCAGCAATAAACACAGGTAATTCCGGCGGACCGTTATTTAATATTGAAGGTAAAGTAATCGGTATTAATACTTCTATTCCTGCGGTAAGCGGGGGTATGAAATCAATTTAGACCATTGCGAATTATTGAATATTGGCGATGTTCGCAAAATTTTGCCGGGTAGATCGTTTATTCATTCGCTTTTTCATCTTGATCAACCATCAGCCACAATTGTCGTTAGAACACATTTGAGTCCTTTGCAACTGCCGCAATTTGATTACCGCAAACCGTATTTGGCGGTCGATCCGTTCTTTTCCGAACCGAATTTATCCAAAAAACTGCAAACGATTTCGATGGTTCTGCGGGCTAAACATCCTGATGCCGATAAAATGCTGCACGAAATGTTGGAAAATGCGGACTTTCAATCGACTTTTTCGCTATTGGGAAATACACGCGGACTTTTGCGAAGCAACACGATTCAGCACTATTTTAACGTCGAAAAGCCAGAGGATCGCTTTGAAAAAGCTGTAGAAATTGCTCGTAAAAGACACGGTGCATTAACTGACACGATTCTTTCCATCTTTGAAAAACAAGACAAACTAATGGAAATTATGAATCGGCGCAATTATATTACTCAGCCGGAGCATCGCTTCTTTTTGGCTTTATTGATGAATATTGACGAAAAAAGTCGTGTCTTTTCATTGATCAAAGAGCGTTTTCCCGATTCCGAACCAATTGAAAAAGTCTTGGATTGGACAACTGAACTCGCCCAAACTAAGGTGATGGGATTAAATATTCCAAACGCACTTGGCATTCCTGATTTTAATGATTTTGATTCGTTTATTTTAGAAGATATGCTGAAAGGTGTTTCGGACGAAGATATTAAGAAAACTTTAGTTGAAGAAATGTCTAACCAAAATCCGGAAGAGGTCGAAAAAGATATTACCAGCAGAATTGAAAAAATCAGAAGTTCGGCGATTCTCAAACCACTTCTTTAAAAGTCGCAGGTCTCAAGTCTTGGGTCTGAAGTCAAGAATGAAAAACTTGAGACCTGCGACTTTAGACTGTCAACATTATTTCTTTCAACGATTTGCGTTTAATATCGGGAACCTGTGTATTTTCAGCCGGATAGCCAACGGGGATCAGCACAAACGGAACTTCATTTTTGGGGCGCTGCAAAATTTCCTGTAAAAATTTCATCGGGCTGGGCGTATGCGTGAGCGTCGCTAAACCCGCATTATGTAATGCCGCGAGTAATAATCCAACCGCAATTCCGACGGATTCCTGCGAATAATAAGTCGGTTCGGTTTCGCCATCTTCAGTAATTGATGTAATCCGAAAAACAACTATCAAATACGGCGCAATTTCGAGAAAAGGTTTGTGCTCATCAGTTCCAAGCGGTGCAAGTCGGAGCAGCCATTTTTCGCTCATTCGATTATGGTAACTCTCAAATTCTTCTTTTTCGGCGGCTTCACGAATTTTACGCTTGATTTCTGCATCTGCAACCACCACAAAACGCCAGGGCTGCATATTTGCGCCACTCGGAGCAGTTCCGGCAGTTTGAATGGCAGTTTGAATCAGTTCAAAAGGAACTGATTTGGAAGAATATTCGCGGACAGTCCGGCGTGAATTGAGCAATTCAAAAAAGGCTTCGGCACGCAGAAGTTGTTCATTTTCTGCAACCTGGTGAAAGTCTAGATCAATAAATTTTGGTTCGGGGAAGTTTTTATTCATCACGGTAAATAATTATCCAATTTCAAAGTTAATTTATTCCTGTCCGCATCAAATTCATAGCTCGTAACAGCACCGTTTTCAACGTCCGAAGCCGCATCAATCGCTAAGATTTCGGGTTCGTTCAAATGTTCTAAAATATAGCGAAAACAGCGAACGACAACTTCGTGAGTGACAATTAAAACATTCTCGTTATTGAGTTTAGATAAATTGGTTTCGATAAAACTCCTGAGCCGCAAAACCACATCTGCCCAGCTTTCCCCACCCGGCGGACGAAAATAAAATTTGCCCCAACGTTCGCGCAAACCACACAAATCAGGATATTTGAGCATTGCGCCATCTTTGGTCAAACAATCAAAAACTCCAAGTTCACGTTCGCGCAGTCGCTCATCGAGTTTGATTGTAATATCATTCCGCTCAAATCCAGCCGATTCAGCTAAGATTTGCGTGGTTTCCATTGCCCGGATATACGGCGAAGTATAGATAATTGTTGGCTTTTCTGTCTGCGCGGCAAACCATTTTCCCAGTCTTTTCGCCTGCTCTTTGCCAAGTTCCGAAAGCGGAACATCAGGTTCGCGATGAGGTGTTTCAATTTGTAAAGCATTACATTTTTCCGCTTCGTGGCGGGCAACATTGCCGATGCTTTCACCATGACGGATTAGCCAGAGCGATTTGAGATTTAGAATTTGGAATTGCGGATTTTTCATCTTTTACATTAATTTTGAAAGGTTTATAGATTTTTTCAAAACAAATCGTGTAAGCAACGCACATACAAAACCAATACTTATTACAATTAAGAGGAAAGGAAATTCTGTAAATAAATTTTCAGTCAAAGATGTTTTGAGAAAAATCTCTTTATCAGTTGCTTCATATCTGGTTACCGAATTCCTCCTGTTACCATCAATTCGTAACTCGATTGATTGACGGTTATTAGAAATTTGCTCAACATTCAAACTTACCTGATTTTTCAAGTTGGATTTTTGACTGTTTTCAACCAGTTTTGTGTGATAAATTTCGATTTTATCTGTTGGCAATAGAAATGAATAGTCTTGATGCTCCCTTAAATATTCGTCTAAATTACCATACTGAATAACTTCGACATTATCTGGAGTAAAAACTAAAACATTTGTCTGGTCAGCATTTGAATTACCAATTGAAACAAATCTGCTTTCAGCCCAAATCGGATGAAGAATTCTACCCGCAACAAAGGAAATTGCAAAAAAAACTCCTATCAAAATGAAAGGACGGATTAGATTAAAGGTTTTACTTTTCATATTTCAAACTCAGCAACTACAGGCGTATGGTCGCTTGGACGTTCCCAACCTCTCGGCTCTTTATCAATCCAGCAACCAACACTTTTTTCAGCTAAACTTTTGCTCGTCCAAATATGATCGATCCGCAATCCTTGATTTTTCGGAAATGCGCCTTCGCGGTAATTCCACCACGAAAACTCCTGTAAATCTCCGTTATGTTGACGGAAAACATCTGTAAATCCCCATTGTTTGACGTGATGAATGGCGGCGCGTTCGGGTTTGGAAAAGTGCAGTTTCCCCTCCCACGCTTTAACACTCCAAACGTCTAATTCTTCGGGTGCGACATTAAAATCTCCACAAAGTAAAACGTCAGAATCTTTTGGACAATTTATATCAAAATATTTTCTCAGCCGTTGGAGCCAATCAAGTTTGAAGGTAAATTTATCCGTCCAGAGTTCAGTTCCGTTGGGAATATAAGTGTTGACAATATGAATTCCTTCGATGGTGGCGGCAATCAATCGTTTCGGTGCATCTTCGGCATCATCGGGGAAATTGAAAACAGGATTTTCAATTGGACGACTGGAGAGAATTGCTACTCCGTTATAGCTTTTTTGTCCCATAAAAACCGAATGATAACCCGCCTGCAAAAAATCAAGATGCGGAAATTTTTCATCTACGCATTTAATTTCCTGCAAACAAAGCACATCTGTCTTTGTTGAATCAAGCCATTGCAGAACGGCTTCCAGTCGAATAGCGATTGAATTTACATTCCAGGTTGCAATTTTCATTTTTATTTTTACCACAGAGACACAGAGAACACGGAGTTTTTAAAATTTCTAAATTACTGTAGATATATTAAAAAACGCGAGAGTTTGTCTATTTATCTTAAAATTTCTCTGCGCCCTCTGTGTCTCTGTGGTGAATCCTTGCTCTAAAGTTCCAAAATCAATTTTGCCAAAAGTTCCGCTCGTTTTGTCACATCCGAAATCAAAATATATTCATTA
>DAORIL010000625.1:0-4065 GCA_035438525.1 Pyrinomonadaceae bacterium | reverse complement strand
CAATTAAGATTGCGATACTGAAATAGATAATAGTTCGATTTTTCATAATGATTCCTTGGAAAAATTCCGAGTTCTACCTGCAGACTGCTCAGAGTCTGTTCAAGCCGAACGCAAAATGTTGATAAATTACTTAACCTTAAAATAAACCGTTTGCAGAACTTCCTTAGTTTTCTCGTCCTGCACAAAAGCCACGACCGTTAGATTTTTCTCATCAATAGCAAACATTTTCTTGCGAAATTTTGCTTCGCCGTATTTGAATTCTTTCGGCGGATTTTTCTCGAATTCGTCTGAGTAAATTCGTAAATCATCCGAAATCTTGGCGACATCAAAGGTGTATTCAAAAGAATTTGCTTTGGTCGCATCAACTGTTAATCCTTTGGCATCAGGCGTTTCCATACTTCGGACGACAAACGGATGAAATCTGATGCCGTTTTCGCCGACGTATTTAATTAAATCTTCCGCCAGCACAATATGTAATTTGAGGTTTTCCGATGGCATTTTGAATTTATCTACGGTTGCTTTGACTTTGACCAGTGAACCTTCTTTGGAAATGTTCAGTTTCAAATCTGCTCCCGGCAAAGTTTCCAATTTTTTATCAATTTTTGCCGTAAATTCTTCATAACGGAGTTTAGCTTTTTCCCAGACGTTTCCGCCGATACTTTCGCCCGTAAAATCGCCGTCAAAAGTCACCGCCGGAACGCCGCGAACCAAATAAAATTTTGAACGGTCAGTCGTTGTTGCGTTTGCCAAAGGATCGGGACGGGGGTTGTGAACGTGATAGACCAAAACTGCGAAATTCTGACGTTTGTATCTCTGCAAAATTACGTCATAAGCCAAATCCGCAATCACACACGGCGAGCATCCCGCACCTGTAAAAAGCTCGGCTAAAACGGTTCGATTGGTGCGTTTGTCCGTTGGTTTATAAGGTTCTGATTTATATGGAAAGGCTTCGTGAAATTTTTTGTCCAACAATTCATCCAAACCGTCGGCTTTTCCGCCGTTGGATTTTTGATAAACTCGTTCCATTCTGTCGTTAAATTCTTTGGTCACTCCGATACTGAAAACTGCCGGAATCAGATAATTAAAAGCGGCGGAATTATCGCCTTTCTTTTCAGCCAAATCGGATAAACTTACTGCTGTTGCCGTGTCCATCGAATTTAACTTTAAGGCTTCTTTGAGCGTAGTTTCAGCCTCAGATAATTTGCCGCTTTTAATTTGAATCCGTCCTAAAATGCCCAAAAGTCTGGCTTTATTGGTCGTAAATTCCTGCGCGATTGCTTCATCTGTTGGAATTGGAGCATTATTTTTCTTAAATACTTCTTTGCTTGATTCAATGAATTTATCAAGCTGACACAAGGCAAGCCCCTTTTTGGCAAAGGTTTCGGCATTATCCAAATAAATCCCCGCATCCAGCAACATTCCGGCGACTTGGGAATATTGGGAAATAGCCAACCTAGCCCCATTCGGCTGACTCAATATTTCATTTGCCTGAGACAGAATTTTGTCCTTTTGGTCGGGCGTTTCCTTGACCAATTTGCGAAGCGTGAACATATTAACCGGGTCGTTCTGCGCTTGCAGTTGGGCGAAGGTGGAAAGTCCCAACGTCAAAATTGCAAAAATTGTGTAAATAATCTTTTTCATTTTTGCCTCTTAAAACTCCACTCTCATCGAAAATTGGATCGAACGCGGTCCGCCGACCTGGTGAATTGCGTTCAAACCGCCGAGCGAGGTGTTCAACATTTGCGAGCTTCTGCCAAAACTGGCATTCGGCGTAAATGCTCCGGCAGTCGTCACCGTGCCAAGAGTTCCGTTTGGTTGAGCAAAATTCGGATGATTGAAGATATTGAAAAAGTCTGAACGGAATTGAAGTTTGACGTTTTCTTTCAACACTTTGAGGGCAAATTTGCGCGACAAACTGGCATCAACCTGCCACAGCGAAAATCCTCTGACCGAATTGCGCGGTGAGTTTCCGACTCTTGCCGTTGTGACCGCTTGAAAAGCTGCCGGATTTATTCTCCTTCCGCCCGGAACTAAAGGATCATCAATCCAAACCGACTGTCCCGAAACTACGTCAGGATGATTTGGAAATGTTCCGAATTCGCGTGATTGTTGTTCAACAACATCAATCGGCGGGGCTGATTGCATTTTCAAAATCGTATCTGCCGACCAATTTCCAAAAATTGATTTAACAAATTTATTTTGCGAAATTGAGGGAATTTCATAGGTCAGAGCGGCTGAAAAGTTATGCCGAATATCAAAACTCGAAGGACCTTTGAAAAAACTTTGCTCAATTTTATCGCCGAATTCGGCAACGATGACATCCGATGAACCCGTGTCGGTTGATTTTGCCAGCGTATAACTTGCCAATGCCTGAAAGCCTTTGGAAAGTCTGCGCTGATATTCAAATTGGAGCGATTGATAGTCGGAAGTCGAACCGTTTTCCGTCACGGTTAAAACCGATTGTGTCGGGTAAAGATTGACCAGAAACAGGTTAGAACGAAGCAGACGGCGACCTGCCGAACCGACATACGAAGCCGTGACTGTTTGATTTGCGCCGAAAGATTGTTCAACCGAGGTGTTCCATTGCAAAGTATATGGAAGTTTTATATCAAGTTTGTTGGCTTTCAAAAAAGTAACGGATGAATTGATATTAAACGCCGTCGGTGTCAGCAAAGATTCGTTGATCGGCATTGCCGTTGTTGCCACAATTCTGGAGCGGGTATATGGCTGACTGCTGGCATAACTGCCGAAACTGGCAATTCCCAAATCATAATAAACGCCAAAACCGCCTCTGATAACCGTTTCCGAACCCGCTTTGTCGCGCAAAGAATACGAAGCACCAACACGCGGGGCAAAATTGTTTTAGGTAGTTTTCCAAACCTTCGTGCCTAACGGCGCAAAACTCAATTTTGTCGGGTCATCGAGACTGTTAAAAGTTAAAGGTTGTGCGCCTTCGGTCGCGTATGGCGGCGGAACTAATTCCCAACGTATCCCAAAATTAAGTGATAATTTTTTGCTAAGTTTCCAAGTGTCTTGTCCATAAGCGGAAAATGTTGGAAACACTATGGTTGCCGGATCAGCCGAAGCAACCGTATATCGTGCTAGACCTGTTGTAGCATTGGTCACAACCACGCTCAAATTATAAGGAATCGGTTCGGTATGCGGGAATAAATACCGATAATCCATCCCGAATTCCAAATGATGATTTCCTTTGATATACGAAACATCGTCCACCACATTTATCTGCCGATTATTATTACTGGCAAAACGTCCGAGCGGCACACCGCTGGTCGTAAAACCTGTGATGCTCGGCGAAACTACCGAAGCCCCTCCATTAATAAACGAAGGTAAAAAGAGGCTTTTGTTGTATGGAGCTGCGCCGCCGAAAGTGTCCAAAACATTTTCGCCCGTTCCTAATGATTTGGTGTAATTAAAGCGAAAATCGTTTGTCCAATTGTTGGAGATTAACCAGGTTGAACCAAAAGTTAAGGCTTGTGACCGAAGTTTACTAAGGCTTAAAGATGCCGGAGTCAGTTGGCGGGTCGAACCGCTCGAAGGCGTATCGCTGTAACGTCCGAAAAAGGTAATATTTTTAAATATTTGATCTACCTTAAAACTATAAGCATCAGTAGTTTGCGGATCTGACCAACTAGCGATAAATTGCGCCGTATTAGCATTTATCGCCGCGCCGTTCGGTAATGGAATGGCGAGCAGAATAGGCAGAACCTGAGCATTTGCCGTGTTTCGAAAACTTTGAGTAAAAACGGTAAAAACTTTGGCTTGCGGTAATCTTAATCTCAAACCTTCGTAGGAAAAGAAGAAGAATGTTTTGCTTCCTTTCCAGATGGCAGGCGTTCCTTCGCCAACCCATGGAAAGGCAACCGGACCACTAAAGACACCGCCAAAATCATTTTGCCGAAGTGCCGCTTTGGGAAGTGCTTTACTATTACTGATCCAATTATTCGCATCAAGTTTTTCATTGCGGAAATATTCAAAAAGCGAGCCATGATATTGGTTTGTTCCCGAACGGCTGGAGATAGAAATTTGTCCGCCGGGTTGTTTACC
>DAORIL010000624.1:0-4074 GCA_035438525.1 Pyrinomonadaceae bacterium | reverse complement strand
TAATCTCTTTGATCATTTCGGCGGTAGCTTGAGGTTTTTCTAGTGGGAAAAGATGCGAGCCTTCGATTTGAGTAAAATTTGTTAAAAAATGCTTTTTCATAAACTCAAGGCGAGCGAGTTTTCCTTCGCGCGAATTTGTCCCGCCAATATAGGTAATCGGTAAAGAAGTTTTTCCTAAAAAAGCAGGTAAATGATGCGGAATTGTGCGGTAAATTTTGGCTTCAATGTGTGGTTTGAAAAATAACTCAAAACCAGATTCGGTCTGAATTGTTCCGTATCCGATGTAATCTCGCAAAACATCTTCGTCAAAAGCATCAAATTTCGGCTTTGCTTTAAAATGTTGAAAGGCTTCGGCTTTTGTCTGCCAAAGATTTCGGCGAAATCGTGTGATTTGCGAAGGTGAATAACGGTCAATCAGCTTGGTTAATTTGAGAATCCGCAGTCCGTGACTACTGAGCCGGCTGATGATGGGTGAATCAAGTAAGATAAGTTGTTGATAAAGCTCAGGTTTTTCGCACGCGACAAGAAAATGTAAAAGTCCGCCGAGCGAATGTCCTAAGCCAATGATTGGTTCGGAATAACGGCTTTCGATAGCTTCGCGCAGTTCGTCTCTTAAATAATGCCAGTTATCCGTGACCGGAAATTTCGGATTATGACCGAGACGTTCAAGGAAATCTATTTCAAAATCCTTTTCGAGAAATGAAAAAAGTTTCGTATAAGTTCGCGCAGGAAAACCGTTAGCGTGAGCAAAAAAGATTTTATCTTTCGCCATTACACCCGATTGATTAACTGCCAGTAGCCGACATCAAACCAGCGCCCTAATTTATAACCGATTTCTTTGAAATGTGCGGCTTTGGTAAATCCTAATCTTTCGTGAAACTTGACGCTTGAATCATTCGGTAAGGCAATGCCGGCAATCATCACGTGAATATTGGTTTCTTCGAGAACATCAAACAAATCCATATAAAGATTGGTGCCGACGCCTCTCTTTTTGGCTTCGTTTCTGATATAGATCACCACTTCACAAGTATGCTCGTAGGCTTGACGCAATTTGAATCGTCCGGCATGGGCATAACCCAATATTTTGCCGTCCTCTTCCGCCACTAAATACGGAAATTTATCAACAATTTTGGCAATTCTTTCTTTTGTCTCTTCAATACTTAACGGTTCGGTTTCAAAAGTATGGTGTGTGTTAAGAATGTAATAGTTATAGATTTCTGCAATTTGAGCCGCGTCATCTAAATTTACAGGACGAATATTCATTTTCGGTATTTTAATAATTTAATAGTAAGTTTGCCAAGTCAAAAAAGAATCTCAAATCAAGAAAAGAATCTCAAAAAGGGTTTATTTATCACAATTCTCTGAATCATCGGTATTTTCTCAATTCATTTTTTGCCACACTTTCAATATGCACCTCATCAGGTCCATCCGCAAGCCGTAACGAGCGGGCATAAATCCAAAATGTAGTGAGCGGAAAATCTTGTGAAACGCCGCCGCCGCCATGTGTTTGGATAGCACGATCAATCACTTTCAAAGCCATTTTCGGAGCAACGGCTTTAATCATCGCAATTTCGTTGCGGGCGACTTTGTTATCAAATTCGTCCATCATCCAGGCAGTTTTCAAAACTAATAATCTGGCTTGTTCGATTTCCATTCGTGATTCGGCAATCCAGGTTCGGACAACGCCTTGGCTTGCGACCGATTTACCAAAAGCGATCCGCGAATTTGCCCGTTTAATCATTAGCTCAAGCGCACGTTCCGCGACTCCAATCAGGCGCATACAATGATGCACACGACCGGGGCCGAGCCGACCTTGGGCGATTTCAAAACCACGACCTTCACCTAGCAACAAGTTCGATGCAGGAACACGAACATTGGTAAAAGAAACTTCGGCGTGACCGTTCGGCGCATCGTCAAAACCAAAAACGTCCAAAGGTCTTTCAACCTTGACCCCTTCAGCATCCATCGGAACCAGAATCATTGATTGCTGTTGATGAATTTCGGCAGTTTCATCGGTTTTACCCATAAAAATTGCGAGTTTGCAACGCGAATCACTTGCGCCGGTTGACCACCATTTGCGCCCGTTGAGGATGTAAAAATCTCCATCACGTTTGATCGAGGCTTGAATATTGGTTGCATCGGACGAAGCAACTTCGGGTTCGGTCATCGCAAAACACGAGCGAATTTCGCCATTGAGTAACGGTTTAAGCCACGTTTCTTTTTGCTCCGAAGTTCCGTATCTTTCCAAAACTTCCATATTTCCCGTATCAGGCGCGGAGCAATTAAAAACCTCGCTCGCCCACGGAACTCTGCCCATTATTTCGGCAAGGGGTGCATACTCCGAATTTTTCAAACCTGACACTTCCGGTAGAAATAGATTCCATAAACCTTCGGCTTGAGCTTTTTCTTTGAGCGTTTCAATCAGCGTTGAAGGCTGCCATCTGTCGCCCGAATTTATTTCTTCGATAAATGCCTTTTCGTTTGGATAAATATGTTCGTCCATAAAAGCAGACAAACGATTTTGCAGTTCTTTGGTTTTTTCGGAGTAATTAAAATTCATAGCTTTAGCGACAGATTAGCACAGATTAAAGCAGTTAAGCATTTATAGTCTTACCTGACTGATAGAAAAAGTTAATTTTTTGACATTTATCGTGTATAATTTGAGGCAAAATTTGGTGAGACTTTAAGACCTAACCGAATACAGGGGATCATTTTATGGGTGGATTTCCGCTCTCGGCAGTTCCAACTGAGGAAGAACTTTTCGACATCGGTTTTCAATTTGAAGTCGGACTTGAGTTAGTAGATGGAACAGTTTTTGCAACTTTCAAATCGCGAAATGGTATTAATGATTTATTTGTGCTGGCTCTTCGTCCTGCCCATGGCAAGAGTTTTGAAAACACTGAACTTGACGATTTGATAGTTGATCTCGGCAAGACAATAAAAACTATGCACAGAAATTGGAGAGAATTTTTCAATTCTGTGGAAGAATTGCAACAAACAATGCTTAACGAAGTTATCCCGGACGCAATTTCCCATTACGAGACATTGTCCGGCACAATTCACCGTGTCATAGCCGACAATCCGGCGGATTGGCTGTCTTGAATATCTCAAACGTGATTTGATTTAAGCTTTAATTGCATTCGGAGATTATCTTATGAATGAATTCCCACTTTCGGCAGTTCCTACCGAGGGAGAACTTGGCAGAATTGGCTTTCACGTATGTGTCGGACTTGAATTAGTTGATGGAACGGTCCTGGCGACTTTTAGATCGCGAAATGGGGTCTATGATCTGTTTGTCTTGGCGATTCGCCCTGCTCACGGTGAAAGTTTTGAAAATACAGAATTGGCTGATTTAGTCATTGACCTCGGCACGGGATTAGGAAATCTACACAAATATTGGGATGAATATTTCGGTTCTGTGGAAGAGCTTCAAGAAACCTGGCTCACAGAAATTATCCCTAGAAAATTTGTCACATACGGTGGCACTTTATCAATTAAACTTCATCAGGTAATAACCGAAGATGCGGCAGAGTGGGCGTCCTGATTATTTCAAACGAAATTTGGAATAAAAGAATTACGACTAACCAAAGGAATGAGTTTGCCACTTCGTGCTAACTTTAACAATGAAAAGGCTTAGAGAATTTTCGCACATCTCTAAGCCTAAGTCTTTTATTTTTTAAGGCAATTTAGTTATTTTTCCCGATTGATTCGAGCCGTTCGACAACTTCATCAATCAACCATTTCGGAGTCGAAGCACCTGCTGTCACTCCAACTTTCTCAACCCCTTTTAAATCTGCGGGGTTTATTTCCAAAGGTGTTTCGATCAGAAAACTTTTATTGCATTGTTCTTTGCAAACAGCCAGCAATTTTCGGCTGTTTGATGAATGATTTCCGCCGATGACATAAAAAGCATCAACTTCGCCGGCAAGTGCTCGTGCCGCATCCTGTCGGTCACGGGTAGCTGAACAAATCGTGTTGACAACCTGCACTTCGTCATTGGTTTTAGTTTTAACTGCTTCGGCGGTATCAAGAAAAGTTTTTAATTTGATTGTTGTTTGCGAAACTACTAATGGA
>DAORIL010000623.1:0-4076 GCA_035438525.1 Pyrinomonadaceae bacterium | reverse complement strand
AATGACCGATACTCAATATTTCTCAAAGGGGGGATTTATTTTGGGATTGACTTAAATTTCGGGCGCATCGGTATTTGTAGAGCTTTTATTCTTGAAATCAGGGTAGTCTGTTTTGAACCGAATCTTTGGGTTGCTCCGCCTTTTCAATAGATTTTGTTGTTTTTTTTTCAATGCCCGAATGATATTTTCGCGTTCTAAACTCTTCAAATCCTGATAAGTGAAAATAGATTTTTCAGTCACTGCTTCAGATATTTCCTTAATAATTACTTTTTCTATAACCTGTAGAACTGCGAATTTCAGCATTGAGTAGTTTGAAAGGATTATGGCACGTTCGACAATGTTTGGCAGTTCACGGACGTTTCCCGGATACCAATAGCTTTGCAAAGTTTTGATATTTTCTAAAGTTAATTTTAGGGATTCGTTGTGCATTTTGGCGGCAAATTGCCCGCAGATTTCCCTCCCCCGGACTTTTCCTGACAATCAACTTCTTGATCAAATTAAAAGCCATTTCGGAAGTCAAAGTCTTATGTCATAACGAAATCTCGTTGTTTTAGCAACTAAAACTCGTAAGGTAACGAAATTTCGCTGTCTCAAAACTCTATTTCAAAAGCGTAAAAGATTGAAAACACAACTATTTAAGTTGCTCTAAAGTTTTGGCATGCCGAGTGCATTAAAAGAAAGCGTAACGAAAAATTACGAGGAATAATTCAGAAATTTTAGGAGAACAAATACAATGCAAAAACTTACAGCAATCAAACACGAAGAAGCAACGGGTAAAGCAAAAGAATTATTGGACGGCGTAAATGCCAAAATCGGATTTGTGCCGAATATGATGGCAACAATGGCAAGTTCCACCGCAGTTTTGGAGGGTTATTTGAATTTAAGTGGTGCGCTCGGTCATTCGCTCAACGCCAAATTGCGGGAACAAATTGCGCTGACAGTTGCTGAAATAAATGGTTGTCAATATTGTGCTTCGGCTCATTCGGCAATCGGTAAAATGGTCGGTTTGGACGAACATTCGGTTGAAGATGCCCGCCGCGCTTCTTCGCACGATGCGAAAATTGATGCCGCTTTGAAATTTGCCAAAGCGTTGGTAATCAGTCGCGGAAAAGTTTCGGAAAGTGATTTTGAAGCAGTTAAATCAGCCGGTTACAGCGAAAAAGAAATCAGCGAAATCGTTGCCAACGTGGCGTTGAATGTGTTCACAAATTATTTTAACGAAACTGCGGGAACAGTTGTAGATTTTCCGGCAATCGAATTTCCGTTAGTCAGCAAAGGCGCACACGCATAATTGATGCAGGGGCAGGGGCAAAAACGCAAACGTAAGTGAGCGTGTCAAACGATGGAGTAACACGCTTCTTAACAGTCGCGTTTCTGCCCGGTCACCAAAAGGAGAATTTACCAATGACACAGGCAACCACAAAACCGACTGACATCAAGCCGCCATTCACGTTGGAAACGGCATTGGCAAAAGTTCAAGCCGCCGAAAATGCTTGGAATTCAAAAGACCCCGAAAGAGTCTCACTTGCCTACACCGAAAATTCGGAATGGCGAAATCGCTCGGATTTTATCAATGGGCGCGAAGAAATCAAGGAATTTTTGACCCGAAAATGGCGAAAAGAATTTGATTACAAATTGAAAAAAGAGCTTTGGGCATTTACCGAAAATCGAATCGCGGTTCGTTTTGAATACGAATGGCACGATGCAGACGGAAATTGGTTTCGTGCCTATGGAAACGAAAATTGGGAGTTTGCCGCAAACGGCTTAATGCAAAAGCGTTTTGCTTCGATCAACGATGTAGCGATTCAAGAATCGGAAAGACGAATATTTTAAGGAGATAAATTCAATGCAAACAGTTACAAAAAGAGAAGTTAAAGAGGTATTAAACGAAATGTTGGGTATCTTGCAAGAAGGCAAAATCACCGAAGGGCAAGAGATTTATTTTGCGGACGATGTTGTTACGCAAGAAGGCAACAATCCCGCTTTGACGGGCAGACAAGCCGCAATTGAACGCTTAAATGATTTCAAGGAATCAATCGGTGTTGCCGAATTTATCAGCTACAAAATTGGCGATGTCGCAGTTGAAGGCAACACCAGTTTTTACGATGCGGTTTTGACCTTGAAATTAAACAACGGCGAAACAATCAGCCTCGAACAAGTCGTCAAAACAATTTGGGATGATGAAGGAAAAATAGTTTTTGAACGCTATTACCACGGTTAATTGGTTGGAAAAAGTGCCGCTGATACTTGGTAACAAATGTCAGCGGTATATAAAAAGAACGAAAAAAGGGAGGAAAACAATGAGCAGATTTAATGGAAAAGTGGCAGTAATTACAGGCGGAAACAGTGGAATTGGGCTGGCAACCGCCAAAGAACTGGCAACAAACGGAGCGAAAGTAGTGATTGCTGGACGTGACCAAAAAACATTGGACGAAACCGTGCAATGTATTGGCGAAAATGCGTTTGCGGTGAAAACGGATGTCACGAATTTGGACGAGATCACCAATCTCTTTGAACAAACAAACCACAAATTCGGCAAAGTTGATATTTTGTTTGTAAATGCCGGCATCGGCAAGTTTGCATCAGTCGAACAAAGTGATGAAAGTTTATTTGACGAAATCGTGAGCATCAATTTGAAAGGATCGTATTTTACGGTCAAAAACGGCTTACAGTATTTGAACGATGGAGCTTCGATCGTTTTTACAACTACGGTTGCTGCCAAAAAAGGCTTGGCTGGAGCAAGTGTTTACGGAGCAGCCAAATCAGCTTTGCATTCTTTGACCAAGATTTTTGCTGCGGAGTTAGTTGGTCGCAAAATCCGGGTTAACGCCGTTAGTCCGGGTCCAATTGAAACACCGATATTTGGTCGAATGGGAATTCCTGCCGAAAATCAACAAATGACAAAGGACGCGCTAGCTTCCCAAGTTCCGATGAAACGGCTCGGAACCGCTGAAGAAGTTGCAAAAACGGTCGCCTTTCTTGCATCGGACGATTCTTCGTATATCACGGGGATCGAAATTGATGTTGATGGAGGAATGGGGCAATTGTGAAGGTAATTGTTCCATTACGAGCAGAACAATTGTAAAAAAATGGTCATCAGCCTGAGTAGAGACCGCTGACCATTTAATAAAAAAGTTGGTATAAAAAAACAGGAGAAGAAAACTAAAATGAACGAAAAAAACAGTGAAGAAACAAAAGTAAGCCGACGCAAAGCAATCGGCACGTTGCTTGGTGGTGCGGCAGCGACTTTAGCTGTGACGAGTTTGCCGACATTCGGTAATGAAACAATCGAAATCAACGATTTGGCAGAACTGGATAAAATGGCAGTCAAGCCGAAGAATTTGGCAATGTTGCCGCGTATTACTTATCTAGGCGGACCGACTTATTTAATCGAAATCGGTAATTTTCGGATTCTTTCAGACCCCGGTTTTGATCCGCAAGGAACGGAACGCAACGAAGGTCCCGGGCATCTTTTGACGAAAGTGATGTCGCCGCCGATTGCACCCGAAAAGATCGGAAAAATTGACATTGCTCTTGTCAGCCACGCCCAACATCTCGACAATCTCGATAACGAAGGTCGAAAACTTTTGGGTAAAGCCGGAATTACGATTACAACTCCTGAAAGTGCGGCGATGAATCTTCCGACCAAATCGATCAAAGGTTTGAAAACATGGGAAAGCACCGAAATTACGAATAAATCGGGCGAAACGCTGAAAATTACGGCAACTCCGGCAATTCATACCAGCAATCCAGCTTTGCGTGAAGCAGTCGGCGAAGTAACGGGTTTTATTCTCGAATGGAAAGGGCAAAAAGACGGTGCGTTTTATATTTCGGGCGACACGGTTTGGATTGATGAAATAAACGAAATTGCCAAACGCTATAAAGTTAGCGCAGGGATTCTTCACCTCGGCGCGGCGAATGTTCCGGCGGTTGGCGATAACTTTCTGACAATGAACGCTTTAGATGGAGTTCGTGCGACAAAAACTTTGGGTATGAAAAATGTTTTTCCCGCACATTTTGAAGGTTGGCGGCATTTTACCCAAGGCAGTTGGTTTATCTCGCGGGAGTTTGAAAAA
>DAORIL010000622.1:0-4083 GCA_035438525.1 Pyrinomonadaceae bacterium | reverse complement strand
GTTCTAATTTGAGAATTGACACTATTTTTAGTTTTTTTTTGACAAGTTATGCGCTTAACTATAAATTGGATTTACCAGTTTATCAATAGTCGCTATAATAAATTCACAATGCAAATTAAAAAGGTTGACAGCCATCAACATTTTTGGGACTTAAAACGGTTTAATTATGAATGGATGTCGCCTGATGACCAAATTCTCTACCGCGATTTCCTACCCAAAAATTTTGAACCGATTTTGCAAAAAACACAAATTGAAAAGGTCGTTGCTGTTCAGGCTCATCAATCCGTTGAGGAAACTATTTGGTTACTAAAATTAGCTGACGAATTTGACTTTATTGGAGGAGTTGTCGGCTGGGTTGATTTGCAAAGTGAAAATTTGAATGAACAATTAACAAAATTTTCTAAACATCCAAAATTCAAAGGTGTCCGGCACATTGTTCAAGACGAACCCAAAGATGATTGGATTCTGCAACCCAAAGTAATTAAAGGAATTAATCAACTTTCAGATTTCAATTTAACTTATGATATTTTGATTTTCCCCAAACATTTAAAATATTTTCCGCAGCTGGTCGAAAATTGCCCTCAAGTTTCATTTGTGATAGATCATTTGGCAAAACCGCCGATAGCTGCAGGTGAAATTATCGATTGGAAAAAAGACCTGAAAGCTGTTGCCAAATTTCCGCAAATTTATTGCAAACTTTCGGGAATGGTAACGGAAGCAAATCATCAAAATTGGACTAGAGAAGATTTACTGCCATATTTTGAAACGGTTTTGGAACTTTTTGGAACTAAACGGCTTATGTTTGGAAGTGATTATCCGGTTTGTCTCCTTGCAGCAAACTATGAAAAGGTTTTGGACACTTATCAATCATTTTTAAAAGATTTAAGCGAAGACGGACAAGATCAAATTATGGGCGAAAATGCCCGACAGTTTTACAAATTGGACTATTAAAAATTAAGGAAATTTATGCAATATAGAAAATTTGGACGGACGGGCTGGATGGTTTCCGACATCGGCTACGGAATGTGGGGAATGGGTGGCTGGACTGGTTCTGATGATGAAGAATCGTTGGCATCGCTCCAAAAATCTGTGGATTTAGGCTGTAATTTTTTTGACACAGCTTTTGTCTATGGCAACGGACGAAGTGAAAATCTTTTGGGCAAATTGGTCAAGGCTAATCCAGATAAAAAACTTTACACAGCCACCAAAATTCCCCCGAAAAATATGCAATATCCGACTTTACCGGAATATACTTTGGCAGAATGTTATCCGCCTGACCATATTGAAGAATTTTTACACAAATCATTGAAAAACGGAGATTTAGAAAGCTATGACCTTTTGCAAATCCATACGTGGAACGACGATTGGGCGGATGACGATAGCTGGTCAAATATGCTTGATTCTTTGAAACGGCAAGGTTTGATTCATGCTTGCGGAATCTCAATTAATCGTTGGGAGCCTTGGAACGGAGTTAAAGCCGTCGAGAGTGGAAAAATTGATTCCGTTCAAGTAATTTACAATATTTTTGACCAAAATCCCGAGGACCAGCTTTTTCCCGCTTGTTTAGAAAATGATGTAGCAGTTATTGCCCGTGTGCCTTTTGACGAGGGAACTTTAACGGGAACTTTGACCAAAGAAACAACTTTTCCTGCCGAAGATTGGCGCAGTCATTATTTTACCAAAGAAAATTTGATTCCGAGTGTTGAGCGCGCTGATGCGTTAAAACCTTTAGTTCCAACAGATTCCACTATGCCCGAAATGGCTCTGCGTCATATTTTAAGCCACGAAGCGGTTTCAACCATTATTCCCGGAATGCGAAAAATTTCGCACGTTGAATCAAATTGTGCCGCTAGCGATAAAGGAAGACTTTCTGATGAATTATTGGAAGAGTTGAAAAATCACCGTTGGGTTCGCAAACCTGCCCCCTGGTCTGATTAAAATTATGAAAATTATTTTTGCCTTTTTTATTGCCACAATATTTTGTTTTTCAGTTTTTGCCAATCTTCCCCCGCGCCAAATGGAAAAGCTAAATCGCGGCGTAGTTGCAGTTCGTTTTGAAGAGAAAAAAGTTTGGGTTTCATGGCGTTTATTGGCTACTGATGACGATAAAATTGCGTTCAATATTTATCGTGAAGCTGTTGGTAAAGCGGTTAAATTGAATGATAAACCGATTACTGATGTCACATTTTTTGTTGATGAAAAAGCAGATTTGGCTCAATCAAATTCGTATTTTATTCGTCCCGTTCTGAATAAAAAAGAACTTGAACCCAGCGAAAAATTTACTGTAAATGCCGAAACTCCTATTCGTCAATATCTTTCCGTTCCATTACAAACTCCAAACGGTTATACGCCAAATGATGCCTCGATTGGTGATTTGGACGGTGACGGGGAGTATGAAATTATTTTGCATCAAACCGGACGCGGCCGTGATAATTCACAAAGTGGAATTACCACTGAACCTATTCTCCAAGCATATAAACTAAACGGAAAACTATTGTGGCAAATCAATTTAGGCAAAAATATCCGTGAAGGGGCGCATTACACACAATTTTTGGTTTATGATTTTGATGGCGACGGAAAAGCTGAAATAGCCTGTAAAACTGCTGACGGAACAACTGACGGTCAGGGTAAAATTATTGGCGACAAAGATGCAGATTGGCGTTTTAAAGTCGGAGAAACTCTCGACGGATTAACTCGTCCCGGCGAAACCGGAAAACGAAATGCCGAAGGTTACATCCTGAAAGGTCCTGAATATTTGACAGTTTTCAACGGTCAAACAGGAGCAGAAATTTACACCACAAAATATGTCCCCTCTCGGCACCCAACCAAAGAAAATCCGACTTCGGAAGAATTAAAATCTGTGTGGGGTGATGGATACG
Source organism: Pyrinomonadaceae bacterium (assembly GCA_035438525.1). Classification (GTDB taxonomy): domain Bacteria; phylum Acidobacteriota; class Blastocatellia; order Pyrinomonadales; family Pyrinomonadaceae; genus JAIBCC01. Next base: position 1,204 of record DAORIL010000622.1, on the reverse strand, counting down.
GAAATCGGGTTGACCGATTTTTGGCTGGGGTTGCATATCTCGATGGCGTTCATCCAAGTTTGATTTTTTCACGCGGATATTACACCCGAACAGTTCTGGCTGCTTGGGATTTTCGTGAGGGAAAACTAACCCAACGTTGGGTTTTTGACAGTGATTCAAGCGAGGAAAACAAAAAATTTGCCGGACAGGGAAATCATAATTTGACCATTGCAGATGTTGACAGTGACGGAAAAGATGAAATTGTTTTCGGCGCAATGGTTATTGATGATGATGGGAAAGGGTTATATTCAACAGGTTTTGGTCACGGTGATGCCTTACATGTTTCTGATTTAGACCCGACTCGTCCGGGATTAGAAGCATTTGATATTCAGGAAAGATTTGATGATGCCGGAGCTAGTTTTCGTGATGCGCGAACAGGTGAAGTTCTTTGGAAAAAGGCATCAGTCAAAGCAGGTGAGGACGGCGAAGGTCCGGGCAGAGGCTTGTCTTTGGATATTGATCCGCGTCATCCGGGGTTTGAATCCTGGGTTTTTGGGGCAGGTATTCGCGGACTTTTTGATGCTAAAGGCAGTGTAATTACTGAAAAAGTTCCGCGTTCGTGCAACTTCGGAATTTTTTGGGACGGCGATGTTTTAAGCGAATTGCTTGACCGCAACACAATTTCAAAATGGAATTGGAACAACGAAACGACCGATTTACTTTTTACCATGGAAGGCGCATTGTCCAACAATGGGAGCAAATCTACCCCAACTTTAAGCGGCGATATTTTAGGCGATTGGCGGGAAGAAGTTATTTTACGTTCGGCTGATAATAAGGAATTGCGGATTTATACCACGACAATCCCAACTAATAAAAGGTTTTACACTTTTTTACAGGATCCGCAGTATCGACTCAGTTTGGTTTGGCAAAATGTCGCCTATAACCAACCACCACATACTTCGTTTTTTATTGGCGAAGGTATGAAACAACCGCCTAAACCAAACATAACTTTAATTGGAAAATAGATGAACTAAAAATAAATAGCCACAAAAGACAAAAAAGAAAGTTGTTTTTTCAATTTTTATTGTGAATCTTGTGCCTTTTGTGGCAAATTCTATCTTTCATTTCTAAAAATCAAACATCCAAAAACAGGTCCGGCAGTATTTCCTTTTTCGGGTTCAAATCTAATTACGACGCTGGTTTTACCTTTTACTAATTCAGGTGG
>DAORIL010000621.1:0-4088 GCA_035438525.1 Pyrinomonadaceae bacterium | reverse complement strand
CTTCTTCACCTCCGCAATTAATTTCCTGATTTTGAAATGTTTTGAATTTCCAATTGGAATCCACAATTGAATTGTAGGACTCTTTGGAAATGATTATTTCGACTATCTGACCTTCATCATCAATGGTTGATAGAACAACCTTGGACGAATCGAAGAAATATTCGGTAACTGTGACCTCACCGTTTTCGATTGCCTCAAAGACGAAATGGGCTGAATGATTGATATGGCGGGGCGTAATTTCTAACGCCAAAACCGTAAAACCAAACAAAAAACCGATCAAGATAACTGACAAAAAATTCAAAAATCCACTTTCCAAACTGTTTCGATCAAGTCTGGATTGAATAACAGCAATTACGCCGCTAAACAAAATGGCGAAAAGTGAAAAAACCAAAGCAACCAGGATAAATACCTGGTATTGATTGGCAGCAATTTCCCGGTAAAAATCGGGAATAAGATTTTGTAACATAATAAGCTCCTTTGTGTTTGTAATATTTTTTAGTTTTCAAAGACCGAATATAAATATTTTAGCAATTATTAATAAATTATCAAAGACTTTATTAATGTTTATTGTGATTTGTTTTTTAAAAAGAAAAAGAACTATGAAAAGCTGATGTTTTCATAGTTCTTCGGGAAAAAAATTAGGCGGAAATTTTTAATAAATATTTGTTAAAGGCTTCATTGCGTGACAATCCATTGGTTTGTATGCAATCGAAAAACTCCTCTATTCCGGTCAGATATTTGGTTATCTCTGATTGAAATAGCGACCTAAACAATGCCGAAACAAATATCTGACTAATTTTGTCCGGTAATTGCAGTTGCTTGATCACAACTTCAACATTTGGATCAGTTGATGGTTTTATCAAGACGTTGATTTTAGGTAAAACCCCGTTAGTTTGTTCTTTTTGTATCACTTCAACCAGACAAAGATGTTCTCTGATTCTTTGTGTGATTTTCTTTGATAACACCCTAACTTGCTCGCCTTCTTCAGTGTTGAAATCCGCTTTTAAGTTTCCGACAACTTGTGAACAGAATTTTTTAAAAGCGATAACCGGTTTATCCTGCGGAAAGATCCGTTTCAGCCGGTCGATCATCGCATCCACATTGATTCCAGATTCCTCCAAAGCTCCCTGGAGGTTAATGTCATCAATGTAATCATCTTCAGCAACTGCTTTCAATTTTGCCAGAGCACAACTGCTGTAAAATTCGTTTGATTGCTCGAACGAAAAATGTCGGATCTTGCCTTCACGCAAGGCCATATCATTGAGCCGGAACTTAACCTGATCGTCAGTTAAGGATTCAACCTTGGTTTCTTCAAAAAGAGAAAGCTGGGTTGATAAGTCCTCATAGGGTCCGCGTTTTTTTCCAAGTTGGGAATAAGCGGCGGTGACAGGGTTAGTTGCGGTTGTTGTTTGTGTGTTCATTCTATCTCCTTTGTGTGTAATAAAAAACGCGTAGTCTTTGCCTAAAAGCAAAAGAATCTTGCGTTTAGACCAAAAACTTACACGGTTTTTAAACCGCGCCTAATTGTCAAAGAACTTGACAGAATGATTATAAACAAAACTAAATACTAAAAACAAATATAAAGTTTATTATTCTTTGTTAATTTAACAAAAAGAACAAGAATTATGATAACTCATATTATATTTATAATAATATGGTTCTGAAGGCTCTCCAGCTTCCCCGTTCCAAAACGAGTTTGGTCGGGGCGTAACCGTTCATTTCAAAGGCGGTTTGACAGATCGCGGCGACCTTATCTTCGTTCATAAACAAGATATACCCGTCGCTGGTTTGGATTTTTAAGGAATCGAAGGTCAAACTCAGTGCCAGTCGGTAAAGATGAGCAGCAGAGAGGTAAACTCCAAACTCATAATCTTCAACCTCAAAAAAATCAACTGATTTTGGGTCTCGATAGCTTTGGGTTTAAGGATAAATGATTTTTCGGGAACCAGAGTTTCAAGTTTCCAACGGTATTCGGCTCGCGGTGCGGGGCTGATCGGAATATTGAAGTTATTAACATTCAAGGCGGTTTGGCGGAACATTATCTGATCGGTGAAACCGATCACAACTTGATCAGCGCGAAAGTATTGACATTCATTTGGACTGATCTCTTTCGCTAAAGGTCCAAAATTATCCGTTAAGTTCTGAAGATAAAATTGATTTAATGGTTCTAATTGATTTAACTGATTTAATTGATTTAATTGAACGGTATTTGTTTTTTTGGTTGATTTTACGGTTTTGGGCATTTCATTCACTCCTATTTTTTTTCACAGAATTTAGTATTAAGTTGCCGGAATTAAGGGCAAATATCGGGCGAAGTGCGGCAGATGCGAGGCTTGCCGGCAATGGTCGGACACGCAAAAAACGTTTGACATTCGCAATTAGAGCGGCACGGCTGACAGGGAAAAACACTTTGCGTCGTTACACAGGTAAAAGGGGCGGAACTGGTTCCGCAGCAATTTGTTTGACATTCATTATTAGCGGTGCAAACACAACCGGTCGGTTTGTTTGAGACCGGACAACCTGATGCGGCATTAATGGCGAGCGGAGCGGTCAGGGAAGAAATTACCGGCAGTAAGGTCAGAAAACCAAAGCCCATTTTCCTGACGGCTTGCCGCCTCGTTAAACCGCTCAAGTAATGAGTTTTGAGGGAACCCGGGGTAATTAAATTTTCCTTCTGTAAAAGTTCGAGGGTAAACAGAATAAGTTCTTCCGAAACTGGCTGATGAAACAGACCGGTTAAAGTGCCGGAAATCTCGGCCGTCGAATGCTTACCGTCGCATAACTTCCAAACCTCAGATGGTAGTTTATTCAAAGCCAGAGCGCGGTTGGTGCGTAAATCATAAATTAAGGTTTCATCGGATAATTCCTGAATCACAATTTCATGAACCCTGGCTAAAGGATGATCGTTCATATTTAATTTGATTTTTGATATAAGGGGCGGGTAAATTGAAACAGACGGAAAATGCTGAAGATTTTCCGTCTGCGTTTGATTGAAAGTATTCTGGCTTAAATTGCAAACCATCAGAGCATATTTCCAATCGTTGTGTTTGCTGAACTGAGCCGAAAACATATTTGAAATCAGCAGTTTAGCAAAACTCAGGCGGCCTCAAAACGGAATATCATCGTCTGAAGGTGTTGGTGTTGAACCGAAGTCAGGTTCGTCGAAACTGCTTTCTCCGATTGAACTTCCGCCTTCTGAACGATTATTACCGCTGCCGATGAACTGCATATCGGTCGCATTAACGTCCAGAGTGAATCGTTCTTTGCCGTCACGGTCAGACCATTGTTCCACCCGAAGTCTTCCTTCGATATAAATTGGACTGCCTTTGGTTAAATACTTAGAAGCATTTTCAGCTTGTTTGCCCCAAAGGGTGATCCTGAACCAAGTTGTTGCATCTTGCAGTTCTCCCGTTTTGTCGCGCCGTTTTTCATTGGTGGCGACTGAAAAATTGCAGACGGCATTGCCTTGCGGCGTGTATCTTAACTCAGGGTCTTTGCCCAAATTACCAACGATTGTAATTTTATTAAATGACATTTGATTTTATCTTCCTTGTTTATTTTGTCTAATCGTGTTCCCACGACAATTTCAAGTATAACAAATTTAATAAGAATTGCTCAATTTTTTATTAAATTAATAAAGTTTTTGTTAATTTTTATTTTTAAAAACTGAAAATAATCTGCTAATAAAGCTGGACAATAGCTAATAAAGTTGGACAATAGCTAATAAAGTTGGACAACGAAAATTATCGCAAGTTGATAATTTATTGTGGTGTTTAGTTGTAGGATTTAATCTCCAAAAGACAAAACTGCGAAATATGTTAAAACTTGTTGACCCCCAGTTCCCAACTTTATTAGCATAAAAATCAGTTAATATTTGAACAATATTAAACATAGTTCCCAACTTTAATAAAAGGACACAAAAAATCCGCCACGAAGAATCAACAACTTACGGGCGGTTTAGTTACCAACTTTATTAGCGCACTTTTTTCATTCACAGTTTATATCCTCACAAAAACCGCATTCTTCACACCCTTCATCCTCTGAATAATTTTTGACTTCCTGACAGTTTGGACAAACCTTTGGCAATT
>DAORIL010000620.1:0-4099 GCA_035438525.1 Pyrinomonadaceae bacterium | reverse complement strand
ACGAAAATTTGTTTTATAAAATTTCAAAAGCTCAAGCTATCTGAAAAGATTTGCCAGAACAAAATTCTATGTTGTGATTTGGGCTAAGCGGTTGTGATTTGACCATTAAGCATAAATTTATCAAATGGTGGACATGAGCATTATTAATGACTTTGAGAGACGATCTAATGAATCACGAACTGATAATTGGCAATATCAATCGGCATATACAACTAAAAGATGAAGAGATTGATTTTTTTACATCACGCTTGAATCATCGAAAAGTCCGTCGAAGGCAGTATGTTTTGCAGGAAGGTGATATTTGCAGGCATTATACGTTTGTCAATAAAGGATGTTTGCGGCTTTATACTGTTGATGCAAATGGAATCGAACATATTTTGCAGTTCGCTCCTGAGGATTATTGGGTTGCCGACATTGGCAGTTTTCATCAGGAAATTCCGACTTCGCTTTACATTGATGCTCTTGAACCGACGGAGATTTGGCAGATTTCCAAGCCTGATTTGATTTCGACATTTGAAAAATTTCCCGCTTTTGATCGGGTTTTTCGGATTATGGTCGAAAACGCCTTTGTCGGTCTGCAAAAAAGAATTTTGCAAAACATCAGCTCCACCGCCGAAGAAAGATATTTAACTTTCTTCAAAAACTATCCGCAACTCGTCAACCGCCTCCCGCAAACCCAAATCGCTTCATACATCGGCATTACGCCCGAATTTCTCAGTAAACTCCGCAAAAATTTAGCCGCGAAAAAACGATAAAAATTTAGTATGTCCACGCTCCGACTCAAATTCTTAATCTAGTTCAAGAATTTTTCTTAACTTAGTTTATTAAGTAATTTTTTTATTGATGGCATTATTGAAACATCAGCAACGGCAGTTCTTTTTTAGATTTATTGAAATTGTCAGTTAGCAAAAAAAGGAAGTGGAAAAAACAATGACAATTCAAGAAGTAATCAACAGTTATGAACAAGCATTAAACGCATCTTCAACGGAAGATGTAATGAAACTTTACGGCGAAAATCCAGTGTTTATGCCGCAAAATTCGCCCGCTTTGGAAGGTCGTCAAGCGGTTGAAAAAGGCTACGATTTTGTTTTCGGCAATATTCGTTTGAACGTAAAATTTACTTTGCACGAAATCGAAGAATTCGGCGATTTGGCTTATGTCCGCACGACTTCGGCGGGACAAACCACGATTCTGGCAAATGATGCCAAAGTCAAAGAAGCCAACAACGAATTATTCATTTTCCGAAAAGAAAACAGCAATTGGAAAATTCATCGCTACCTGTTTGCAACGAGTAATCCGCCAACTGCGTAGCATATAGCTCAAACCGGCGAGATTTATCACGGGAATTTGCCTGATGGGGCGAAAGAGCATCATTAAATTGGCAGCCTCACTATTCCTTTTTGTCCTTCGACTGATTTTCATTAGCAAAAGTGATACGTTCCGCGTCCGATGGGTGAGAACTGCGAAAAAGCATAAAGAAAAAGCTCGGATTCGGCATTCGGAGTTTTGATTCGGTAGTCCAGTTTGAAACCATTTCCGCCAATGCCTTGTTTTCGTGGGTGAGTTCCAGACCGTAGCGGTCAGCCTCAAATTCAACGTGCTGTCTAAACAAATTTATCGGCGGCAGAGCGATTAAGAACATAATATTCAAAGTTAGGATCATTAAGGGTAAAGCCGCAGGTTGAGCGATGGAACTAAAACCTAATTGGCTGGAAAATCTTTGAATTATCAATTTGCAAAGACGATCCAAAAGCCAAAAGCCAAACAACAAAATAAACGTAAAAACAAACCAACCCGTGAGGTTATCGTCTTTGACATAGTGCTTCGCTTCGTGGGCAAAGGTTTGAATTGCCCAACCGTCGGGGTAATTTTGAAAAAGCCCTTTGTTTAGCAAAATTATACGAGTTGGTCCCAAACCGGAAACATGGGCTATCTCGCATTTATCAAACGGTTCGCAGTTCTCTAAAACGATTGAATCTGTTGGGATGCCGATTTGTTCGGCAAGTGCGGATATTTTGACTTCGATGGGAGTCTGTCCAATTGGTTTGCGGCTGATGGTAAAAGGCTCGACAACCAAATAGACAAGAAATAAAAATGATAAAACTCCGGCAGTCCAAAGCCACCATTTGCTTGGACTCTTGTTTATCAGCCAATAAACAAAGAGAGTTGCTAAAATTGACAAAATAATCAATGGTAACGATTCCAAAAACTGGTTAAAAATCCATTGCAGAAAAGGCAAACTTGGATTGTTCTCCAATTGGTTTCGGGTGGTAATGCGAACTCGCTCTAAAGGTAATTGAATCAGCCAATTAAAAGTAAAGAAAATCGCGGCAATTATAACAAAAGTCAGATATTTACCAAATTTCAGAAATTTATTTGAAAACTGTGTCCCCAACCCAAAAATCAAGAAAATTATTGGCAGCAATATTGTTAGGATTTCATTTACTCCCCAGGCGATATTGCTGATGTTATGATAATCAACCGCTTGTTCCGTCGGTGTCGGAATTACAACCGGCTCAGATAATGCCGATAAAACCAAAAGATGGATGAAAATTCCGATAACTATTGTTCGCCGTCGAAGAAGAACTGAATTAACATCTGAAATGGATTGAAAAGGTCTCATAGAATTACCTGTCGAAATCTAGATCTCGTCTGGTAGGTATTCTATTCCTTTAAGAACTACTTGATTTCAGTTCAGGCAAAGCCCAATTGTTTTGTTGGAACGGCGATTGTGCCAATTGCCAAGTTTGGCTTGAAACTGCGAACGGCAAAAAAAATGTCTTAATTAACCCAAGTTGATAGTTATAATTTTTTTTCACCGCCAAGACGCCAAGACGCAGAGATTTTTAGGTGAATTTAACTTAAAACACTCGTCTTTGATGAAATTCAACTTCATTTTATCGTTAATTTTCCATTCTCCGCGTCTCTGTGTCTCTGCGGTTTAACTTTTTTAGATAACTAGCAACTTGGGTTAATTATGTCGAACTAAAGTTGCCGAAAATATGGAAATTATCCGAATCGCGGACGAAATCAGAATTTAAAATAAAGATTTGCTTTTAAAACTTTTGTCTGGTATAACAACAAACACACTTTGTTTAGTTAAGCAACAAAGCATCAAGACTGTCAATCAACACAAAAGTTATATGAAAAAAGTTGTCAAGGTTTTAGGCAAATTGTATTTTGTCTTGCCTTTTTTATTTTTGGCGATTATTTCAAACGGGCAAATCACCGAATCCTCATTGCGTGGAACGGTCACGGATGTCAATGGAAATATCGTTGCGGCATCAGCAGTAGTTGCACAAAATGATGCAACTGCACAGGTTAAGACAACTACAACCAATGAAAACGGGGAGTTTGTTTTTACCAGTTTGCCTTCGGGAAGTTACACGGTTTTTGTCCGCGTCCCGGGTTTTAAAACCTACGAGTTAAAAAATCTGAAGCTCAATGTCGGACAAACTTCCGAATTAAGTATCAAACTCGAAATTGGAGAAGTTTCGGCAAATGTGACGATTGGGGCAGACGAAAGTTTGTCACAAGTTTCAAATGAGGCGCGAATTTCTGACACTTTTACCCGCCAAGCCGTGACCGAATTGCCTTTGCCGCAACGCGATGTTTTTGCTCTGCCAAAACTTTCGGCGGGCGCAACTGCGATTGCCGGCGCAGCGAATTCAACCAAACTAACCAATTCGCCGGTTATTACCGTCAACGGAAATCGTTATCGCGGCAATAATTATGTTTTGGATGGTTCGTTGAATGTTAATGCAAATAATACCGGAGAACCTTTAATCGTTCCAAGTGTGGAAGTTATCGAAGAAGTTCAAGTCCAAACCAACAATTTTTCAGCAGAATTCGGGCGCGGGAACGGGTCGGTGGTCAATATGCGGACGAAATCGGGAACGAATGATCTGCGCGGACAACTTTGGCAATATCACCGTGACGCAGGAATGAATGCGCGAAATTTCTTTTCAGCCCAACGCGCACCGCAGGTTTATAATCAATTCGGCGGAAGCATCGGCGGCGCGATTATCAAGAAAAAAACTTTCTTTTTTGGCAGTTACGAAGGCACGCGCACCGCGGCGGGCCGCGTGGAGGTGCGCGA
>DAORIL010000619.1:0-4100 GCA_035438525.1 Pyrinomonadaceae bacterium | reverse complement strand
CGAACAATTTCGAAAACGTAACTTTCCGGTAATCGGCGTTCTAAAAACAATTGATAACGATCTGTCAGCCACAGAATTGACCTTTGGATTTATGACTGCAATTGATATTGCAACCGAAGCCCTTGACCGTTTGCACACTACTGCGGCTTCCCATGATCGAGTCATGATTCTAGAAGTAATGGGTAGAAATACAGGATGGATCGCCTTGCATTCGGGTCTGGCGGGAAGCGCAGACTTGATCTTAATTCCTGAAGTTCCCTTTTCCTTTGAATCAATTTTGGCTAAGATCCGCGAACGTGAAAAAGCCGGTTCAAAATTTACCAATATTGTGGTAGCCGAAGGCGCAGTTGAAGTTGGAACACAGCCGATCTATTTGGACCCAGAAGCTTTAAGATTAGGGGGGGTTGGTAGTCATTTACGCCGTAGAATCGAAGCGGCAACCGGCAAAGAATCTCGTTGTGTAGTGTTGGGGCACTTACAACGGGGCGGCAGTCCTAACGCTTTTGACAGAATGTTGGGAACAAATTTTGGTGCCTGTGCCGTTCGCGCTTTGGCAAATGGGCAGACTGGAAAAATGGTGGCTTTAAGAGCTAATGAAGTAATTACTGTTCCTTTGAAAGATGCGATTGAAAATATCAAAAATGTTAGTGTTGAAGGACAATTAGTGCGGACAGCCCGTGACATTGGTATTTCTTTTGCCGCCCCAAACGAAGCCAAGCTTTAAAAACAATTAACGAATAAACAAAAAACACAAAGCTAAATATAAAATGGTTTTGTGTTTTTTTATAATTCTTTTTACAAATTTTCCCGTTTATTTGCGCCCTGTCATTATTTTTCAAACGGACTATAATGTAATTTGTGATTCTAAAAATCGAAATAAATAACAGAAATTATCAAATTAACAGCGCAAAGCCGCTCGATATTTCGATTCCGCTTGAATTTAATAGCTCACAACCCAACATTTTTGGCGTGTCCAAAGCAACGGCAAATGCTTACGAAGATGATTATTTTGTTGGAGATACACGTCGCGGCGGAAGCTGTAATTTTGAAAATCTGACAATAAATCCGCATTGTAATGGAACTCATACCGAATGCGTCGGACATATTACAAATGAACGGATTTCGATTCAAGAATGTTTGCAGGATGCTTTTATTTTAGCTGAATTAATCACTGTTTCGCCGGAAAATGCGCTCGAAACAACAGAAACCTACTCAGTTAAACTTAACAAAAATGATTGGTTGATTACCAAAAAATCGATTCAAAATGCCATTAAATTTCAAAACTCAGAGGCATTGATTATCAGAACTTTACCTAATGATGACAGTAAAAAATCCCGGGATTATTCGGAAAATCCCCCTCCTTTTTTTTCTTTTGAGTCCATGAGATTTATGGTTGAATCAGGAGTTCGCCATTTGTTGGTTGACGTTCCTTCGTTAGAAAGATTGAATGATGAGGGCAAATTAGCAAATCATCGAATTTTTTGGAATATTGAGTTGTGCTCATTTTCAATTAACCCAAAAACAAAAATTCATCACACAATCACCGAAATGATTTACGTTCCAAGTGAAATCCCCGATGGTGAATATTTCTTGAATTTACAAATTGCCCCTTTTGTTTCTGATGCCAGTCCGAGCCGCCCTCTACTTTTTCAGATACTATCCAATTAATTGAATAAAAAATGGCTATAACCTTTTTATTTAGTGAAAATGGGAAATAATTTTAATACTCAAGCAACCATTTTTTTAGATGTCTCGTCAAAAAAATAGTTTTTCTGAAAAATTAAGTCAACGCCTAACAAATTTGTGGAAGACATTTCTTACTACGATTTTGAAAATTTCCGTCTTGATGTAGCTAATGAGCAATTAATTAAAGGAACCAAAACCATTCCGCTCACGCACAAGGCTTTTAAAACCCTGCTCATTCTTGTCCAAAATTATGGACAATTGGTTAAAAAAGAGGACATAATCAACCAAATCTGGCATGACAGTTTTGTTGAAGAGGCAAATCTGACTCAGCATATTTATGTTTTACGCAAAACTCTCGGCAATAATAAATACGGCAAACCCTTTATTGAAACAATTCCTAAACGGGGTTACTTATTCTCATCTGAAGTTCAAAAAGTCAAAAAAAATATCAAAGATTTTGTAGCATTTGACGGAATTTCAAATAATTTTCATCAGGATGATAGTGTGCTGAACGAGGATATTCTCTTTATTCAATCGGATTTACACAACACTGATGATTCGAATCTTCATCAAACTAACCCAAATTTGGCAATTACGGGGATTAAAACTCCCAAATTAATACCGATTTGGGTAATTTTAGCCTTTGTTGGGATGTTGACGATCGGATTATTTTTATATCAAACCCGTTCAAATCAAATACCTTCTGATTCTGCCATTAAATCAATTGCGATCCTTCCTTTTAAACCAATCGGGGAAGAAAGCAGTAATGCTAAACTTGGTTTTGGAATGGCTGATGCTGTTATCAACCGTTTGAGCAAGTTTCAAAAAATTCCGATTCGCCCTACCAGTGCTGTTTTTCGTTTTGCAGAACAAAATTTTGACCCGATCAAAGCGGGCAAAGAACTTGGAGTTGATTCTGTTTTAGAAGGAACGGTTCAGCGAGAAGGAGAATTAGTTCGAGTTTCGGTTAGACTCATTAGAATAAATGACGGAACAACTTTGTGGGCAGATACTTTTGACGAAAAATTCACTCATATATTCACCCTTCAAGATTCAATTTCCTCCAAAGTTGCCAAAGCACTTTCATTCAATTTGTCCAGTAAACAAGAGGAACAAATTACTGTCCAAAACACTTCAAATACGGACGCGTATCAGTCTTATCAGCTCGGAATTTATTTTTGGAACAAAAGAACCAAAGAGGATTTGGAAAAAGCGGTTTCTTACTTTCAAAAAGCCGTTCAAATTGATGAGAATTATGCGCTTGCCTATGCAATGCTGGCTGATTCTTACAATATGTTGTTCTACTATGGCTTTGCCGAAAATAAAAAAGAAACTATCGAAAAGGCTGATGAGGCAGCCCAAAAAGCTTTAAAACTTAATGATTCTTTGCCTGAAACACATATTGCAATTTCATATATTCAAATTGCCAAATACAAAGACCTCGATGCAGCACTTCATTCATTAGAACGTGCAATTCAGCTTTCGCCTTACAATCCAACTGCCAGAATTCGTTATGGCTGGCAACTTTTGCGGTTAGGTGAAATGGATAAAGCACTTGAACAAATGAGAATTGCACAGTCCAATGATCCGCTTTCTCCGGTTAGTAACTCCGCCTTATGCAGTATGTTGTTATTAAAAAGAAATTATCCCGAAGCCTTAAAATATAGCGAAAAAGCCGTCGAATTACAGCCAAACGCGCCAATGGTCAAACTCCAATTAGCCAGCGTTTATTTTTTGAATGGGCGAAATGACGAGGCAATTTCTATCCTCAAAGAAGAAAGTCAAAAGCCATATACTAAATTTGATTCCATTGCCGGGCTGGCTTTTATCTATGCTAAAACCGGAAAAACCAGAGAAGCAGAAGACTTATTCCTCCAGTTAAAAAATAATAAGGAAAATCTTAGCCAATACAGTGATTTAGCTCTCATTGCCTATACTCTCGGCAAAAAACATGAAGCCTTAGAATTTTTCAAAATGGTAATTGAAAAAAACAAACAAGTTCCACTTTCGCTAATCTCCGATCCCTATTGGGAAGAAGTTTTCAAAGATGAGGAGTTTAAAGAAGTGGTTAAATCATCAAAAAATAATTAATAAAAAGCTTTTCTTAATGAACCTAGTTGGAAATTTAGAACTTTTTTCCTATTATTCACAGTTATTTTTTCAATCCGTTATTTATTTCTTTACATTCCCTAAAATAAATCTCCGCCCCAATAAAATTAAGGCGGAGTTAGTTTATTACTTTCAGAATCTAATTTTAGAAATTAAATTTAGCCGAAAGCTGAATTGTTCGGTTACTTGGCGTAACTCTGGTGCCGCCGCTTCCTTGTTTTGAAACAGTAACAAAAGGAGTTCCTGCCACAAAAAGTTGGGTAGCATAATCAACTGTTCCTGGATTAAGAACATAAATCGAATGA
>DAORIL010000618.1:0-4101 GCA_035438525.1 Pyrinomonadaceae bacterium | reverse complement strand
GATTTGTTTGATTCTTGGAACAATTATTAGTGTATTTCTCTCAAAAATTTCATTTATACTGTATTTAAGTGCTTGGATTGTTTTTACACTTTATTCGGTGCCCCCAATGAGATTAAAGCATCGGGGAATTTGGGGGATTTTGGCAGATTCACTGGGAGCAAATGTTTTTCCGCAATTATTTGCGGTTTCAGTTTTATTTGATTGGTTTGGTCAAATAACTGATTTTAGATGGTTTGGTTTGATCGGTATCTGGTCATTTCTACTCGGGCTAAGAGGAATAGTTTCTCATCAAATGACTGACAAAAAGAACGACCAAATTGCAGGTGTTCAAACCTTTGTTCAGAATTTGAAAAATAAAAATATTAAAAAATTCTTCAATTGGATAATTTTTCCAATTGAAATGGGATTTTTAATTTTAATCCTTTATTATTCAAATAATTTTTGGGGATTTGGTTTATTGGTTTTTTATTTCATAGTTGTTTTATTGATGAGGGCAATCTGGGAAATAAACTTTCGTTCAGTTATTAGTTCGCCAAAAGAACGAATGTTAATGAATGAATTTTATTTTCTACTCTATCCGATTTCTTATTTGATTGCAGGTTTGACCTTTTTTGTTTCCTCGGGGATAGTATTTATTCTGCATTTAGTTGGCTTTTATCCAAGTATCAAAAAGTTTTTTTTTGAACTCAAAAACCTTTTGTCTGAAATCAAATTGATAATCCGGGAATTTATACTTGGATATTAAATCAATTACCAAATGAAAATGGATTCTAATAATATTGTAATTTTTAGTTCTTGCCTTGAACCTTGGGGGGGAAGTGAAGAACTTTGGGGAAAAACGGCAGAGATTTTAGCTACCAAGGGGTTTCAAATTCATGTTTTCAAATTTACGGTTGATTTTAATAATCAGCAGATCAAAAAGCTGCAAGCCTTAGGTGTGAAGTTTTCGGATTTAGACCAATATGTTCCTTCGCGCACTCGTCGAATTTGGTATCGTATTCTTCCGCATCATCCGTTTCGGACACTAACCATGTTTATCAAAAAAAAATTGGGACGTGAAATCAATAAACTCAGACCAAAGCTGATAATTATTTCTCAGGGAGGAAATTTTGACGGGTTTGAAAATGTTAGTTTTTGCCCTTTAGATAGATTTCCTTTTGTGACCATTTCTCAAAGAGCGGATTATAATTATTGGGCAAATGATCTTGATCGGGAGTGGATGAAAATTATTTGGCGAAATTCAGCAAAGAACTATTTTGTTTCCCGCCATAATCTTCAACTTACCCAAGATCAATTTGGAATGGAATTTGAAAATGCCGAAGTTGTCCGTAATCCATTTTTAACCAATGTGGATGATGCTTTACCATGGGAATTTTCAAAGGACGAGAAAGTCAGAATAGCTTGTGTCGGCAGATTATTTGTGCAGGACAAAGGGCAGGATATTTTATTAAGAGTATTAGCTGATAAAAAATGGCGGGAGCGGAATTTGGAAGTCAGTTTTTTTGGAAAGGGAAGAAATAAAATGGGTTTACTGGATTTTGCACAATATTTAGGTTTGAAAAATGTAGCTTTTAATGGACATGTTTCTGATGTTATTTCAATTTGGCAAAGTCATCAGGCTTTGATTTTACCTTCCCGCAATGAGGGATTACCTTTGGTATTAGTCGAAGCAATGCTTTGCGGACGGACAGCAATTGTGACTGATGTTGGTGGAAACAAAGAGGTTTTAGAGGACAATGTAACTGGTTTTATTTCAAAAAGTGTTGATGAGGTTGGTGTTGACGAAGCACTCGAAAGGGCTTGGCAAAGAGTTGATGAATGGGGGCCAATCGGTAAATTAGCGGCCCAAAAGATCCGTGAAAAAGTTCCGGTAAATCCGGAAGAGGTTTTTGCAGAAAAACTGCTTGAAATAATCAGGGAAAAAACAAATTTAGTGGAAGAAATCGATGACTGAAAACGGATTAGTATCGATTGTAATTCCTTGCTATAACCAGGCTCATTTTTTGGGAGAAGCAATCGAAAGTATTCTCAATCAAACCTATCAAAATTTTGAGATTATCGTCGTTAACGATGGTTCAACTGATAACACCAGTCAGGTCGCCAAAAGTTTTCCGAAAGTTGAGATAATCGAGCAAGATAATGCCGGTTTAGCCCAATCACGCAATAATGGCTTAGAAAGATCTAACGGCGAATTTATTGTCTTTTTAGATTCGGACGATAAATTATTTCCGAACGCTTTAGAAATCGGGGTAAAATACTTAAACAATCGCCCCGAATGTGCATTTGTCTCAGGTTTATGCGAACGTATTTCACAAGAAGGAAATCCACTAACAACCATTCAACCGATTATTGATGAATCAGATTATTACGAGGCACTACTTCGCACAAATTATATTTGGGCTCCTTCTAATCCAATGTATCGGCGCAGTATTTTTGAAAAAATTTCAGGCTACAATACAGAATTAAGTCCGGCGGCAGATTATGAAATTTATTTGAGAATTGCGCGACAGTTTCCAATTTATCATCACGCTCACCTGATTACAGAGTATCGGCAACATCAAACCAGTATGTCGAAAAAATATGAATTGATGTTGGAAAATGTTTTGGCAGTTCTGGAAATGCAAAGGGAATTTGTTAAAGGAAATAAACCCTACCAAGAAGCTCTAAAATTCAGTATTTCCAGTTACAAACACTATTATTTGGAGGGAGTTTGTTATCAGGCAGCTACTTTATTTAAAAAAGGGGAATGGTCAAAATCAATTAAGCAATTATTAACAGTTTTCCGTTATCCAACCATTTTTCCCGGATTATTTTTCAAATTGTTGAAGGAAAAATTGGAACGGATGAGATCTGCCAACCAGGATAATAAAAATTAAATGGGAAACACAATCCATCATTTCTTAATTTAATTTTTATTTTTCGATCCAAAATTGTTAAATATCCTTGTGCCGTAAGCAATATTACTTATAAAAATGAGTATTCTCACTCATTTTTATTAGAGCAGAACCAAAATCAAGAAATTTTTTGTTAGAATAATATCAAATGCCTCCTAAGAAACTTGTTTCAGTAATTATCCCAACCTTTAACCGGGCACATTTCTTGCCGACTGCGATTGAAAGTGTATTAAATCAAACCTACCCGAATATTCAAGTGATTGTAATTGATGACGGTTCAACCGATGATACGAGGCAAATTGTTGCTGAATTTGAAAATGTTGAATATTACTACCAAGAAAATAAACGGCAAGGAGCCGCGCGGAATTTAGGTTTAAGCAAAACCCGGGGTGATTATATTGCCTCATTAGATTCTGATGACGCTTGGCACGAAAGTTTTATCGAAGAATCCGTCAACTGTTTGGAAGAACATAATTTAGATTTTGTATTTTTGAATTGGATCTATCAAATTGATTCGGTTGATTTCAGAAGTGATTGGTATCGGAGTCGAATTTGGAAACATTATATAAAAAATCCTTTCGAGCAATGGTTCTTGTTAAATTCGACAGAGGTGCGTCGGCTTTTTATAGAAACCTGTCCCGCGCCATCCTCCGGATTGTTAATTAAAAAAGACTCAATAACTACAAAATGGAATGAAGAAATGTTAATTGCGGATGATTGGTGTCTGATCTTGGATATAGTTTTGAATAGAGAATGTCGGGCAGCATTTACAATGAAGCCCTTTTGGGTAAAGGGGATTCACGATCAAAATATTTATGATGGACAGGAGAAAATAGCAACTATCAAAAAACTTGGGTTACACGATGAAAACCTTTTAGCAAAAAGATTTGAATCACAATTAACCCCGGCTGAAAAAAAGGTTTTTAGGAAAAGAATGGCTGGACATCATTTCAATATTGGATTTTGGGACTTAAGAAAACGCGGACTTTCAAAAAAAGCGATTAAGTCATTGGCTGCTTCATTTTCGATCTCTCCAACCGGAATTTTTTCATTAATTGTAAATCGTTTGAGAAACCGTTTTCTAAACATGTTTTCTGAAAATTATCGGAATTTGCCCTCCAAAAAAACAGACGCTGAAGAACCTTCTTTGAATTTCTAATCCAAATTTCTTGTTTTCGTCCGCCAGGAAATAATTTTATCTCTGAAC
>DAORIL010000617.1:0-4138 GCA_035438525.1 Pyrinomonadaceae bacterium | reverse complement strand
TGTTTCAAGCAAATCAACAAATCGGTGGTTATACGCTCATCAAGCAAATCGGGCGCGGTGGGTTTGGTGAGGTTTGGCTAGCTGAACGGCGAACTGAGATATTAACTACTCAGGTTGCTATCAAACTTCCGCATCGGGAACAGGTTAATCTTGAAGCAATTCGACAGGAAGCCGAATTATGGGCAAAAGCCAGCGGTCACGCCAATATTTTACCGATCATCGAAGCGAATATTTACGACGGGCAGATCGTTATCGTCAGCGAATATGCGCCGGATGGCTCGCTCGAAGAAAAAATTCAGCAAGAAATTCCGATAAAAGAAACGCTGGAAACGGTAATTGGAATTTTGAACGGTTTAGAATTTTTGCATAACCGACAAATTATTCACCGCGACATCAAACCTGCCAATATTTTGCTGCAAGGTGAAACTCCGCGTCTGGCGGATTTTGGAATTTCCAGAATCATCAAAACCACTGCGCTCAGCACTTCAATTGTTGGAACGCCGAAATATATGGCTCCCGAAGCCTTTGATGGTAAGCGCACGGCTCAAACGGATATTTGGTCTGTCGGGGTGATTCTGTATCAAATGCTGACGCAAAAATTGCCGTATCCGCAAGATAATCCGACCGAGTTGATGTGGGCAATTGTTTCCAAAGAGTTTGAGCCTCTGCCGGAATCGATCCCGCCGGATTTACGCAAAATTGTCCATCGGGCATTAGCCAAGGTCTCCGAAAATCGTTTCCAATCGGCACGGGAAATGCGCGAAGAAGTTCAACGGGCGTTGCTCAATATTTCGCATCCGACTTTTGCGCCGACTGAGGTTTTAGAGAAAAAACCATTGGATAATTTGACCATTGAAGACAAATCAATTTTTAGAGATAAACCTTTAGTTGAACTACCTAAAATCATTCCTACGCCTGCACATTTGGTTGATAAAACGGTTAATCAAAATCAGCCGCTATCAAACATTTCAACCGAATATAATCTGATTTTGCGGACAGTTCCTTCGGTAGAGCCTCAATTTCAAGAGTTTCCACCGCCGACTGTTCCTCAAATCACAGAACTTACGAATCAACAAAAAAATGGATTTCATTGGGGACTTTATCTATTGCCGTTACTTCTTGATTTAGTAGTAAGAGTTACAACATTTAATCTCAGTTTCAAATTAACCACTAGTTTTTTCGGAACGGCTTACGACCTTGGTGGTTTAGAGCGATACAACTTTAAAAAAATTATTTATGTTGAGTTACCGATAGAAGTATTTATTTACGGAATAATAGGATTGCTATTCGGGCTAATTTTTCCGCAAGGTAAATGGAAATGGGGAATTTTGTTAAATGTTGGTTTTTTTGTAATAGCATTTTTCGCTGCGCCTCCAAATCAATGGACTGCTAGTATAATTTTGGTGTCCGTGACAACTCTGACGGCTTGTCTTACTTCATATATAGCCGCCCGACTTTCACCGCGAAAACCAGTAACTAGTTTAGCTAAACTGCCTGAAGCATGGACAAGAGCACGGGTGGTGCGTTGGATTTTTTATATCTTAGCTCCAATAATTGGCGGTTTAACATCAGGCATTTTAAATAAATTAGCTTGGGTATTAATGCTAATCCTACCTCAAAATATTCAAGGTGATGAGGCTGCCTCATTAGTCCAAATGCCACTTTCTTTAATCGTCTTTGGAGTTATTGGAACAGTATTTGGATATGTTTTTCCTCAAGGTAAGTGGAAGTGGGGCGTATTGTTGAATTTATTAATTCTGGTTTATGCAATCTCTAAAGCTAACATTTTTTTATCTTTGGGCGATTCTCAAAGAGCTCTTATTATCATCTTTTTATTTTTAATTTCATTAATTTCTTCTTGTCTTACTTCATATTTAGGCTCTTGGTTAGCTATGCGGAATGATGAGAAAAAACTTTAATAAATCAAATCAGTGGTAAATCATTTTTAGTTGAATCAAATAATCGGCTAATTTGAAAATTAAATTTTGAGGATAAAAAAAACTAATTATTGAGCATCTTTAGCTGATAAGACTTTTCACGACTAAACATTTGTGATTTAATATTTCATTCCGAATATGAGTGAAAATTGTTTATTTTGCAGAATTATTGCAGGCGAGATTCCGTCTAAAACGGTTTATGAAGACGATGTTTGCGTTGCTTTTAACGATATTAGCCCGCAAGCTCCGACGCACGTTTTGGTCATTCCGCGCGAACATTTTGCTTCGCTTGACGAAGCCGAAACCAAACATAAAGAAGTATTGGGTCATCTTCTTTTAACTTCGGCAGAAATTGCGCGGCAAAACGGTTTTGCCAAAAACGGCTACCGAGTGGTTATCAATACCAATGATGATGGCGGACAGACGGTTTTTCATTTGCACGTTCATCTGTTAGGCGGACGGCAATTTATCTTTCCCCCGGGTTAAAATTACAACAAACAAATTTGAAAGTTTTTGCTTCTAAGGAATGTTTTGCCTGACAATAAAGGCTGTTTTAAGAATTTGTTTTCTAAGGGAAAGCGAAATGAGAAAAGTATCTATAATTTTATTTGCAGCTGCATTTGCCGTCTGGCAAATCGGTTGCACTACAACATCAGATAATTCAAATAAAAATACCAATATTAATACACCAACGGCAACTCCAACCGTTGCAACAAATACCAATCAAGATAACACTAACACAGCTCAGACTAAAAAGGATGAGCCGGTTCCAACCTTTACCGATGCCAACACTGCTTTAACTGAAGGCAACAAATATTTTGATACCAATCAAATAGAAAAAGCAATTGAAGCCTTTCAGCAAGCGGTCAAACTTAATCCTGATCTAGCCGACGCGCATTTTCAGCTTGGAGTTGCTTATGCCTTGGTTGAAAAAGAAAAATCAACTGAAGTAGAAGTAAAAGTTAATGAACCGGAACCGCCTAAAAATTCAAAGACGGCACCGAAAAAAGAAGTAGTTAAAAAGAAAGATTCGGAAAAAGCCTTTGAAAATGCGGTCAAAGCCTATCAAAAAGTTCTGGCAAAAAACCCGAAAGATGATCAAGCCCAATT
The DNA here is from genome assembly GCA_035438525.1 of Pyrinomonadaceae bacterium. GTDB lineage: Bacteria > Acidobacteriota > Blastocatellia > Pyrinomonadales > Pyrinomonadaceae > JAIBCC01. Next base: position 1,091 of record DAORIL010000617.1, on the reverse strand, counting down.
CAATTTAGCACGTTCTTATAACAAATTGAATATGGATAAAGAAGCTGAAAAAGCCATTCGTCAAGCCGTCAAACTCAAACCGGATGATAGTCAATATCAAACGCAATTGGCTGAAATTTTGATTAAATTTGCCAAATATGATGAAGCTATTGGAGTTTTGAAAAAAGCTCTGAGCCTCGACGAAAGCAATTCTCAGGCTCAAGATTTAATGGAAAAAGCCGAAGCTGGTAAAAAACGGATAGATTATGGTATTCCTAAAGATAAACCGAAAGCCGAAAGACCGGAGGGTAGCACTCCAAAGGGTAAGCCAAAAGTTGAAAAGACTGATGTTCCGGCTCCGGTAGAAACACCCAAACCTACAAAATAAATTTATTTTCAAAAAGACAAAAACAGGTAAAAGGCTAAATGCTGATTACCTGTTTTTACTTGTCGAGAAAAGAAGCGATATAGAAAACAAAGTTCTCTTCTGATTTAATAAGCCTTCCACCATTGTTATCATCTGTTAACAGTCTGCCCAATCACCTCGTCTATTTAGTTGGCTTCCAAATATTTCCAAATTTAAGAGCGTAATTTATATCAGATTGAGGCACAAGATGAAAATATTGGCTATTTTTTTCCCATTCATTTGTTTTATTTTATCCATAAATGCACAAACATCCATTTCTAAGTCTGCTCCCAATGACGGGCTCGCAAAAGCTAATTCCAAAGAACCAAATACGAATGTAGCTGACAAGAAAACTCCTTTCATCGTTCCTAAATTTGCTACTCCTCCCGTTATTGACGGCAAATTGGACGATGAAATCTGGAAATCCGCCGTTGAATTAAAAGACTTTATCCAGTTTCAACCGGGAGATAGAACCCCTGCTTCAAAACAAACCGAGGTTTTCTTTGGTTACGATGAACGAAATCTTTATATCGGAATTCACGCCTTTGACGAACCTGATAAAGTCCGCGCAACTGTTGCCCAGCGCGACCAGATTTTTGATAACGAAGATAGCGTGCTGATAGTTTTAGATACGTTTAACGACCTCAGACGAGCCTATCTTTTAGGCTTTAATCCGCTTGGGATTCAAGGCGACGGGATTCTGACT
>DAORIL010000616.1:0-4141 GCA_035438525.1 Pyrinomonadaceae bacterium | reverse complement strand
GGCATCACGGCGAGCCACACCAAAGCGCATTTTACCCGAGCCGTTTTAGAAGGTGTCGCGTTTTCATTGCGCGATTCATTGGAAATTTTCAAAGCATCGGGCGTAGAAATTAGTTCAATTCGGCTCGGCGGAGGCGGGGCAAAATCTCCGCTTTGGCGTCAAATTCAGGCGGATGTTTACGGCAAACCTGTCGAAATTATCGAAGCTGATGAAGGTGCGGCATTTGGTGCGGCAATTCTCGCGGGAGTTGGCGTGGGAGCTTGGAAATCAGTTGATGAGGCTTGCGAAAAAACGATTCGTGTTGTTGAAACTATCGAGCCAAATGCTGAATCGGCAGAAAAATTAAATCTAAATTACGAAGGATATAAACTTTTGTATGCGGCTCTGAAACCGTTTACTCAAGTGATAACAAAACAATAAAACTATGAGCAAATACTTACCAAAACCTGAAGATAAATTTACCTTTGGACTGTGGACGGTCGGCAATCGCGGCGCAGATCCCTTCGGCACACAAGTCAGAGCAAAACTTTCGCCTGTCGAAATTGTTGAGATGTTAGCCGAAGTCGGAGCTTACGGAGTCAATTTTCACGACAACGATTTAGTTCCCATTGATGCGACTCCGAGCGAGAAAGATCAAATCGTTAAGGATTTCAAAAAAGCCTGCGATGACAATAACATCAAAGTTCCGATGGCAACCGTCAATCTTTTTTATGAACCTGTTTTCCGTGACGGAGCATTTACCGCAAATGACGCTCGCGTCAGAGCCTATGCTGTTCAGAAAACAATGCGGGCAATGGATTTAGGCGCAGAATTCAGTGCCGAAACTTTTGTTCTGTGGGGCGGACGCGAAGGAGTCGAAACCGATGCTTGCCGCAAGGTTGAAGATGCGATCAAGCGTTTCCGTGAATCGCTCGATTACCTTTGCGAATACAGTAAATCGCAAGGCTACGGCTATAAATTTGCACTTGAAGCAAAACCAAATGAGCCGCGAGCCGACATTTATTTTCCGACCACAGGTGCCTATTTAGCCTTTATCGAAACGCTCGAAAATAAAGAAATGGTTGGAGTTAATCCCGAAGTGGCGCACGAACAAATGCCCGGACTTTCGATGATGCACGCCTGCGCTCAGGCTTGGGAAGCCGGAAAATTATTTCACATTGATTTGAACGATCAATATCCCGGCAGATACGATCAGGATTTGCGTTTTGGCTCGGTTAGTCCGAAACAATCGTTTTGGTTGGTCAAATTTTTAGAAGATGTCGGTTATCAAGGGATGCGCCATTTTGACGCACATGCTTATCGAACCGAAGATTATGAGGGCGTAAAAGATTTTGCACGCGGTTGTATGAGGACTTATTTGATTTTCAAAGCTAAAGCCGAACAGTGGAATAATCACCCGGAAATTCAAGCAATTTTGGCTGAAATCGAAGAAACCAACAAAAACAATTTGGTCGGCAAATTTACCAAAGATGGAGCAACAGCTCTCCTCTCAACCGAATTTGACAGACACGAACTTGCGGCTAAAGGTTTGAAATATGAGCGTTTAGACCAATTAACGATGGATATTCTCTTTGGCGTTGATTAAGAAAAAGGAAATAATTTATGAACAAAAAACTACGCATATTTTTGGCTTTGATAGTCATTTCATTAATGTTGATGGCGATGGCTTGCGTTCAGGCACCACAACAAAACGCAGGCAATAACACGACCGCTCAGCCCAATAAATCAGGAAAAATCCGCATTGGTCTTTCGATGGACACTTTGAAGGAAGAACGCTGGCAAAAAGACCGCGACCTTTTTGTTAAAAGAGCAGAAGAATTAGGCGCAGAAGTTATGGTTCAAGCCGCTGACGGCAAAGACGAAACACAAGTTAAACAAGCTGAAAGTCTTTTAACTCAAGGGATTGACGTTCTGGTCGTGATTCCGCATAACGGCGAAGTAGCTGCCTCAATCGTCGAAGCTGCCAAACGCAAAAACGTTCCTGTAATTAGCTACGACCGTTTAATCAAGAATAGCGAACCTGATTTGTATATTTCATTCGACAATGAAAAAGTCGGTTCGATGCAAGCACAATATTTGGTGCAAAAGGCTCCAAAAGGCAATTACATTCTTATCGGCGGCGCACAAACCGATAATAACGCCAAAATGTTCCGGGCAGGGCAAATGAAAGTTTTGCAGCCATTGATCGATAAAGGCGATATTAAAGTCGTCGCTGATCAATGGGCAAAAGATTGGCAGCCCGAAGAGGCCCTTAAACATACCGAAAATGCTCTGACGATGAATAAAAACGAGGTTGTTGCTGTTGTTGCTTCAAACGATGGAACGGCGGGCGGTGTTATTCAGGCTTTGACGGCGCAAGGTTTGAACGGAAAAGTTGTGGTCTCCGGGCAAGATGCGGATCTGGCTGCATTGCAAAGGATCGTTGCCGGAAGTCAGACGATGACGGTTTATAAGCCTGTTTCAAAACTTGCCGTAAAAGCTGCAGAAGCTGCTATCGCTTTGGCTAAAAAAGAAAAAGTTGAGACAAACGGAAAGGTGAATAACGGCAAAATTGATGTGCCTTCTATCTTGCTTGAACCAATTTCGGTTGATAAAAGCAATTTGGATGACACTGTTATCAAAGACGGATTCCAAAAACGCGAGGAAGTTTATAAAAACGCTCCTAATCAATAGTTAGAGTAAAAAGGAGAAGTGACGTAATGAAATGACAAAATTATAGATCAATTTATTGGCATCTGTTTTATTACTGATTTTCTCCTTGAATCTTTTGGTTCAAGAATCGCTCAAAGATATTTTTGAGTATTATTTAATAATCGGAGGAACACTTAATCTTTCTTAAATTCAAGAAAAATTACAAATTGATTTGGAAATTGTTAAACCCAATTTTTAGCATTTAGATAGATGACGGAAATCTTTTTCGAGGTCGAACAAACTATCTTTTATTAGTCAATCGAAAAGGACAATCAAAACCTGTTTTTGATGCGGTTGTGCAACCTATGTAAAAGATAAGATAAGTATATTTTAAGCATGGTTAACCGCATAACTTGTGGACAGTCCAAATGTCCGGCTATTGAAACAAATAATATGAAAATTTTCAAAAACATTTGAAAATTTTTATGATTTTATGAGAGTATCAAAGCATAAGGATTTGCAATGGCTAGACGAATAAACCTAAAAAGTGTTAATGTGGCGCGTTCCAATACGATTCGTGACATCAATCGTCAAATTATACTGAACTATGTTCGAGAAGAAGGTCCGATCTCACGCGCTGATATTGCAAAAATTACTGAGCTTCAACGTTCGACAATCTCTTTGATTGTGGATGAACTTCTCAAAGCCGATTTGATCGAAGAGATCGAAGGAGAATCATCAGGAGGAAGACCCCCTCAACTACTTTCACTAAAAACCACTAAAGCAATTGTAATTGGAATTGATCTCAGAAAAAGAATCACGGTCGTTGGAACGAGTGATCTAAGCGGGAGATTGCTTGAAAAAATTGAATTTGCAACTAGTCCGGATTTTTCGGAAACAATAACCCAAATAATCAACACCGTGCAGTATTTTATTGAAAAAAGCAACGGCACAATCGAAGGAATCGGTGTTAGTGTGCCGGGAATGGTGGAATCGGGAAACAATAAAGTTATAAATATCCCGCATTTTGATTGGCATCATCCGAAAATTGCCGAGATGATCGAGGAAGCGACAAATTTACCCGTAATTATTGAGAATGACATAAATGCAACTGCTTTAGCCGAATTATGGCTGGGACGACCGGAAATCAATAATGTCCGTGATTTTGTGATTGTCGGGATACATAGCGGAATCGGAACCGGGATTGTTTTTGACGGACAGATTTATCGCGGAAAAGGGGGAGTCGCAGGAGAATTTGGTCATATGAATATCGGCAGTAATGCCCCGATTGCGTGTGCCGCCGGTCGTTTTGATTGTTGGGAAGCTTTTGCTTCAGAACGTTCGGCTCTTGCCCGCTATGCCAATTTACAAAATTCTACGAATGGAAAAAATAAAATAAATTTTGCCCAACTGGTGGAATTGGCTTTGGCAGGAGATAAAAATGCTCAAACGGCTTTGAAAGAAACAGCGCATTACATTGGGGTTGGAATTTCTAATATTGTTCAGGGGT
>DAORIL010000615.1:0-4144 GCA_035438525.1 Pyrinomonadaceae bacterium | reverse complement strand
ATCAAATGGTTTTGAAGCCGAATACGGTGGTGCAACCGGCGGTGTTATCAACGTTGTGACCAAGCGTGGTTCAAATGATTTTCATGGCGAAATCGGACAACAAATTGAATCAAGTAAATTTTTTGCCCGTCCGCGTCAAATCCTGAATTCCAGCACTTCAGTTGCTCCAACCGCTGCAAATCGGTATTTTTATCCGCAGCGGGATAGTTTTGTTAACTCGTTCCCGTCATTTTATGTGGGTGGTTCGGTTATCAAAAATCGTCTCTATTTCTTTGCCAGCAGTGCTCCTCAGTTTTATAACACTACCCGCTCTTTCACTTTTCCGGGTAATGTTACTAAAGACTATGACAATAAATTAAGAACTGACTACAATTTTGTCAGACTCGATGGACAAGTTACCGATAAATTACAAGTCAATGCAACTTATCTTTACAATCCGTTGAAGCAAAACGGCGCACTTCCATTGCACGCCACACTTTTTTCCGTAACCAACGCCGCAAGTGCACCAAACACAGCACTTCAATCTAATTTGGGCGGTCGTATTCCGGCAACTAACTATAGTTTTGAAGGAACCTATACCCCGACTCAAAGTCTTTCGTTCAATGTCCGCTACGGAAAAGGTTATTTGAATGAAAAGATTGAAAACTTTGGTTCAAACAGTGCCGCCACTCCAACCAATTATTCGTATGGTATTCCGCAAGTAACCCGTTATACTTGTGCGACTTTTGCTTGTTCACTCGGTGCCGCAGGTTCAGAAACAGTTCCAACTAATTCAGCTGTTCTTAAAGATATCTCTATCCGCGAAACTTTTGATGCAGCAGCCGGAGTTTATCTGAATAATTTTGGCGGCAGACATAATTTCAAATTCGGTTATCAATATAACGGTTTGAGTAATGATGTGGATAAAGGCTATGTTAGTCTGGGTCTCATCAATATTAATATGGACCCGGCAGCAGCAGCTACTGACCGTAACGGAAATACACGTGGACCGAGCGTTGCGGCTGACGCAGCAGCAGGTGTCAAAGGTGTCGGAACCTTGGCACTGGTTGGAACTTTTGGCAAAGCTGCCAGTAACAACCAAGCCTTGTATGCTCAAGATTCCTGGCAAATCAGCAATCGTTTAACTTTGAACTTAGGTGTTCGGGTTGAAAAAGAAGATATTCCTTCATTCAAAGCCGGTGCACCCGGAATCAAATTTAATTGGGCAGATAAACTTGCTCCGCGATTTGGCGCAGCATTCGACGTTTTAGGCAACGGAAAATGGAAAGTTTTCGGTAGCTACGGAAGATTTTTCGACCGTTTCAAATATGAACTTTCACGCGGTTCATTCGGCGGCGAAGTTCAGCTTGTTTACACCTTCTTAGTTGTCAATCCTGATGTTCTTTCTTACACCCGTGCGGGCGTGATTGCTAACAACATCAATTTAGCCGACCAACGGATTGCTTCAAATGATCCGGCTGATAATCGAATTGATCCGAATATCAAGCCTTTCCAACAACAAGAATATACTTTTGGAACAGCTTATGATTTTGGCGAAGGATTTATTCTCGAAAGCCGTTATACCCACAAAAATATCATTCGCACCATTGATGATATTGGTTATCACGCTTTGACCGGCGCATCACAAGATGAATTTTATTACATCGGCAATCCGGGCGAAGGTGTTTGCGCCAAACCTGCTTGCGGACAATATGACATTCCGGGAGCAACCGCACCAAAAGCTAAACGCATCTATGATGCAGTCGAATTCCGTTTACAAAAACGAATTAACAAATTCTCTTTTGACACCAGCTATACCTGGAGCCGTTTGTTCGGAAACTATTCAGGTTCAGCCAGTTCGGATGAATCACAACGTCGTGACGGTGTTGGTCGTAACTCGCCTAACGTGAGCCGTTATTATGACTTGCCGTTCCTCGGCTTTACTGCTGACGGCAAACCTGATGATGGCCGCTTACCAACTGACAGACCGCATTTTGTTAAATTCAGCGGAAATTATTTGTTCGATTGGTGGGGCAATAAAAACAATGCAACCAGCTTCAATTTGTTCTATCAAATCGGAAGCGGAACTCCTGTTACCACCCGCGCCCGTTTAGGCGGAGTGACAGGAATGATCGTCAACGGACGCGGTGATCTGGGTAGAACGAATATGTTTTCACAGGCAGATGCCAGCTTAACCCATAAATACAAATTTGGTAACGACGGTCGTTTTGCTCTTGCTCTCGACTTAAACGTTCTCAATTTGTTGAACCAAGCCGGAGAGGTTTCACGACGCGAAACCTTAACCAGAGTTGATGCCCCATATGCAACTTTTGGTTGTGCTACTGACGTTTGTATTGATCGCGCATTCTTTAACGGCGGAATCACCGCTGCTAAAGTTTTAACTTATGCAAACGTTGCAGGTAATACAGATAATCGTTACAACTTATCACAACTTTTGCAAGCTCCGCGGGCAGTCCGCTTTGGATTCCGTTTCATTTTCTAGGTTGAAAAACTGATAGAAAACAGAGAAGAGACTGTCGAAAGATGGTCTCTTTTTTTATGGACTTTTGAACTTTGACCTTTGGTTTTTGACCTTTGCTTTACTTGATTCCTTAAATATAAAAATTAGGTGAGGGTTTAATCAAAGGTCAAAGTTCAAAAATCAAAGATCATTTTCCGATATTACCCAAATTATTGTAAAATCAATTTCACCAATTCAAAATTCTTTCCTAATGAGGTCAATATGTTTCGAATACTGCGTCAAAGTTTCTTTGTCCTACTTATTTTTTCTATTATGGTTTTAAATATTCCGGCTCAACAAAAGTTTGAGTATCCGCAACCCAAAAAAGTTGATCAAGTTGATGATTATCACGGGGTCAAAGTTTCCGATCCGTATCGTTGGATGGAAGAATATACGCCTGATACAACGGCTTGGATTGAAGCTGAAAATAAAGTGACTAATGATTATTTAAGCAAAATTCCTGAACGCCAAATAATCAAAGACCGCATCACTAAACTTTTCAACTACGAAAAATATACCTCGCCTTTTAAACAAGGTAAGCATTATTTTTATTACAAAAATGATGGTTTGCAGAATCAAAGCGTTTTGTATATCGCTGATTCTATCAACGATGCGGGACGAGTTTTTCTTGACCCGAATAAACTTTCAAATGATGGAACGGTTGCACTGGCCGGAACAGTTTTTTCCGATGACGGCAAACTGGTCGCTATCGGAACCGCTTCGGCAGGTTCGGATATGACCGAATGGAAAATCGTCGAGGTTGATACAGGCAAAGAATTACCCGACAAGCTGGAAAAACGGCGGCAGGGAATTTCATCATTTACCAAGGACGGCAAAGGATTTTTCTATTCGGCTTTTCCAAAACCAAATGAATCGACGGCTTTAAAAGATCAAAATTTCTTTCAAAAACTTTATTATCATCAGCTCGGCACACCAAATTCAGCCGATATAATGATTTATGACCGTCCCGATAACAAAGAATATTTTGTTGGCGGCGGAGTAACGGAAGACGGGGATTGGCTGGTTATCAGTGTCGGCAAAGGAACCGCGCCGCAAAATATGGTTTATTACAAAAACCTGAAAGCGAAAGATTCTCCGATTGTCGGCTTGATTGATAACCTCGATGCCAACTATTCATTTATCGGTAATGACGGGGCGATTTTTTATTTTCAAACCGACAAAGGCGCAACCCGTTCCAAAGTTGTGTCAATTGATGTTTCTGCTAAAGACCGTGTTTGGAAAGAGATTGTTCCCGAAGCCAAGGAAACTCTGCAAGGCGTTTCTTATATCAACAATCAATTCGTTTTGAATTATCTGAAAGATGCTTATACCCAAATCAAAATCGTAGATAAAACGGGTAAATTCGTCCGTGATGTCAAATTGCCAGGAATCGGTTCGGCAGGCGGTTTCGGCGGCAGACAAGATGATACTGAAACATTTTATTCGTATTCAAGTTTTAACGCACCGCCGACCGTTTACCGTTATGAGCTAAAAACGGGCAAAAGCGAACTTTGCCGTCAGGCAAAAGTTAACGTTAAACCGAATGATTGCGAGGTCAAACAGGTTTTTTTACCAAGCAAGGACGGGACAAAAATTCAAATGTTCAGCATGTACAAAAGAAGTATTAGACTCGACAACAAGAAT
>DAORIL010000614.1:0-4151 GCA_035438525.1 Pyrinomonadaceae bacterium | reverse complement strand
GGACATCTCGTTTTGACCATTCGTTAAAATACAAATGATTATCGTAAGGGTTTTTTGCCACTGTCCATTGGTCAAAAAGTTCGTCCATTACCAAAAAACCCATCCTGTCGGCTAAATCCAAAAATTCAGGTGCCGGCGGATTATGCGCTGTGCGAATCGCATTTGCCCCAAGTTTTCTAAGTTCATTAAGCCTATTTTCCCAAACACTTAACGGAACTGCTGCCCCAAATGCGCTCCCGTCGTGATGAATACAAACACCTTTGACTTTGAAATTTTTGCCGTTTAACCAAAATCCTGTATTAGCATCGAAATGAAACTCGCGGATGCCGAATGGAATCGTTTCTTCGTCATAATAAATATTGTTGTTTAAAAGAACTCTAACCACCGCATGATACATGACAGGGTTATTAAGTTGCCACCGATTAGGATTCTTGACTGTTAAATTAAGTTCAAAAGATTTAACTTGTTGTGGTGAAAGACTTAATGATTCACCTTGATCTGATGCAACATATTTCCCGTTTGAATCAATTAAATCAACTTGTAATGCGACATTTCGACTTTCATTTGACTGATTTATTATTTCGCTTGAAACCTTTACAACTACTTCTTTTTCATTGACTTCCGGAGTCGTGACAAAAACTCCATTTTGTGGAATGTGAACTGCATTTTTTTTCACAAGTCGAACGTGGCGATAAATTCCAGCTCCGGTATACCAACGTGAGGATGGCTGCAAAGAAGTATCGGCTTTTACAGCAATCACATTATCTTTGCCGAAATTAAGATGGTCGGTTAATTCGTAGGAGAAACTGATGTAGCCGGAGGGACGTTGCCCAAGATGTTGCCCATTTATCCAAACATCGCTAATGCCCATTATGCCGTCGAATTCGATGAAAAACCTTTCACCTTTATCTTTTTCCGAAACTGTAAAATGTTTGCGATACCACGAAACGCCCGAAGGCAAAAAACCGCCACCGGCGCCAGTCGGATTTTTTTCGTCAAACGGTCCCTCGATGCTCCAATCGTGCGGAACATTAACCGTTTTCCAAGCCGAATCGTTAAAATCTAACTTTTCAGCATTTTCAGCATTACCTTTGAGAAACCGCCAATCAGCATCGAAAGAGATAGTTTTTCTGGCTTGTGCGTTAACGTAAAGGTTGAATAGATTAATATTTACCAAAATCAGCAAAAATAATAAAAGGTGTTTGATGTGTTTGGTTTTCATAATTTTTGCCTTTTTACTTTTTATTTTCTACTTGCGGTTTATCACTGCCCTTTGCTTGTTTTAGCGTCCAAAGAATCCCACCAAGCAAGTGTGTTTTAAAAAATTCGGACTCCAAAACATCCTCACGATGTCCAAGTGCGGTATAAAAAACCCGACCTTTTCCATATTTTCGACACCAGGCAATTGGGTAAAATCCCGGTTTGTCAAAATTTTCCTTATCATTTTGGTTTGGATTTTTGTCAAGAGAGAGCAAAACCCGCAGTTTATCCCTCTGAAAATTTTTAAAAGTATAAATTTCGTCAAATATTTCAAAATTTTTGTCAAAATGTTTAGTTGCGGCGTGTTTTTGGTCATTTACATTCAAAGTTACTTTTAACTGGGGTCCGTGTGCCAAAAAAACTCCGCCAATCATCTCAATATAAGATTCGTTTTCTTTAAAAGTATCGGTTGCAGCGTGAATACCGATAAAAGCGTGACCGGCTTTGATCCAATTCAAAAAGGCTTCCATACTTGGCAAAGGCAAATCGCCTGTTGTGCTGGCAAAGATAATGCCATCATAGTTTTGCAAGGTTTTTGGATTCATTTTTGCGGCTAAATCATCGTCAGTTCGTGCGAAATCCACTGTAAAATTATTGTTTTTTTTGCCCAACTCTTCGATAACTTTTTCTGCTACAGGAATGGACATATGAACGAAACCTTTGGTAACTGTTACAACCAATAGTTTTTTTGGATTAGACGCTAAAACGGGAGAAATCAACCCAAATATGAAGGCGATACAAAACAAAAATCTTAGTCGTGAAAAATGATTTATCATAGATTGTTTGGTTAATAAATTTCACTCAAAACTCTTTCTTTTCAGTTATATCAATTTTTTTATCATCCACATTTTTGCTATTTGTAACCGCAAAATCGGTGACATTTTTTAACGAAAATAATTTGGATTTGGTCGTAATATTCAAACGATCAAAATCTACGCCCTGAACATTATCCAAAACAACCGCCGGACGAAAATCTTCTTTTTGAAATGTAACGCGGATATTATCAAAGGTAATATTTTTGGCATGACGAACGTAAAAAGTTGATGCCGGAAGTATCCCAAACATACTCGGTTCAGGATAATTTTTTTCATTTTGCGGAACTTCGCGCAAGGCATCTTCTTTGGTTCCACCGCCCTTATATTGGATGTAAATATTACTCAAATTTACCTCTTCAATCGAACTTTCCTGTAAACCTGCGATTATCGAAGCATATTCCGAATGTGCGTCGGAAACTACAATATTACTGATATTTATGCGTTTAACTTGTGCAATTGGCGAGCCTTCGGGGCCACGCTGGCGTTTACCCAAACGGATAAAAATCGGTGCAGTCAAAATATCGCGCATCGTAATATTTGTGATGGAAATGTCTTCAATATTTCCGCCATCAACAGTTTCGATTGCCAATCCCCGACAATGGACAAAATTGATGTTGGAAATCGTAATATTTTTGAAGCCGCCGTTTGATTCGGTTCCAAATTTTAAGCGTCCGGTTGGACGGTCTTTGTCAGGGGCAAATTCCTGAATAGTTTTATAAGTTCCATCCAACATTGTTCCCAAATCAAAGCCAGAAACTTGAGAATTTGTAATTGTCACGTTTTCAGTAGCGCGGGCAAAGCCAAGTGCGTAACTGCTTTTCAAAACAATTGCATCATCATTCGGGGTATTGACGTAAGTGTTTGAAATTCTTACATTTCGACAAGCATCAATATCAAAACCATCACGGTTTGTATCAACTTTTAATCCGTCAATGACAAGGTTATCAACTCCCGTTGCGAGTAAGGCAAAATGTCCGCCTTGTAATATGGAAAAGTCTTTTAAGGTAATATTTTTACTTAATTTTAAAGCAATCGCTTTTGTTCCTAAACCTTCCATTTCCGTCAATGAGGATGTTTCGCCAAGCGGTGAAACATTATTTTTCATACTGTTCGGGGTTTCACCTTCCGTTCGGGGTTTTTGTGGTCCGGGACTGCGTTTTGATAAACCTTTTCCATCAATTCTCCCTTGACCGATGATTGCAAAATTTTCAATGCCGATTCCCCACATCAATGAATTTTTCCAATGTGAATGTCCAAAATCCTGATATTTGTCCCATTCATTCGGTTCAAAACTATCGTATTTTCCTTTGTGAATCGCCGGGTCAGCCGCGAGAAGGGTCGCGCCATTATCAAGATAAATTGTGATATTACTTTTCAGATGAATTGAAAATGAAAGATAAGTTCCGGCTGGAAAAAAAACCGTGCCGCCTCCATTTTTGGCAGCCATTTCAATGGTTTTATTAATTGCGTTGGTGTCTAGTGTTTTGCCGTCACCTTTTGCTCCAAAACTTTTGATATTAAAGAACCCAGCCCCTTTTTGAGCAAAATTGAAATTTGCTTGAATCAAAAAAAGGCAAAGAATTATGATAATTTTTTTCATTATTTTAATTTTTGATTACTTCGGGCGATTCAACATTTTGGCTATTTGAAATTTTCACATTTTCGCTATTATCAGTTTTGATTTTGACATTTTTCAATTTCCAATCTTTGGCATATTGAATTGTTCCGGCTTCTTTTCCTTGAGCATTAATGTTTGAAAAAGTGACATTTTGCATTAATTTATCGGGTAATCCTTCAGCTGTAAAAATTCTATTTGCGCCAATAACCTCAATATTTTCAATAGTTATATTGCTAAACTGACAGTAACCGCGTTCGATTGGTAAAACGGGGGTGTTCATAACCTTCCAGAACGCCGGATAATTTGTCATTCCGGCGGGAATTGTTGAGTATGAGTAACTCGGATTCCAATTCAGCGTAAAAATAAAAGGTAACGGGACATTTTCCATTTTTAACCCGCGGACTAAAACATTTTGGACAAAACCACCGCGAGTTTTGGCTGATTTAAACCGAATCCCT
>DAORIL010000613.1:0-4154 GCA_035438525.1 Pyrinomonadaceae bacterium | reverse complement strand
TGACGTTCAACCGTGGTATATTTCAGCAAAATTCCTTTCGTTTTCGGATTATTTTGGATGTGTTCATAGAATTTATCGACTAAAACATCCATTGAAGCCCGGCAAACGTCTGCCCAAGCTTTAATAACCCCTAAATCAGTTTCAGTTAAATTATGAAACCTAAGTTTTTCAAGAACTCCAGAATCTGTAATTGTTATTTGCCCTTTTTGGTAATAAACCTTTTTTTTAGCAAAACTAAACATATATTTATTTACAAAGACTCTTAGTCCGAATTTTGATAAATCCCGTTTATTTGGTCTTTATTTATTAAAATTCCTTGAAAATATCGTTGGTATAATCATCAAACGGAATTAGATTTTCTGAATCGGAATAAGAACTTTTGGTATTTCCTCTCCTATTAAAATTATTGGTTTTGGGATTCTCAATTGCTCTTTTTATCTTCAAAGGGCTTTTAGAGAAACCACCAGGTTTGTTATTTGTTCGGGGGTTCAAAGTTTTCTTAAATTCGTTGCCCAGTTCATAACTATTGATCAAACCGAGCATTTCCTGTGATTGTCCGGCCAATTGTTCCGAAGCACTGGCAGCCTCTTCAGAACTTGCCGCAACTTGTTGAGTAGCGGTGTTAATTTGATCGATAGCGTTACTGATATGCTCAATGTTCTGATGTTGAGAATTTGATTCAGCCGAAATGTCATTCATCATCTGGCTGACTTTTTCGACGTGACCGCGAATCTCAGTCAAATTCTCTAAAACCTCTTCATTAAGTTTGACCCCTGATTGGGTATTTTTGACTGAATCTTCAATCAATTGGGCGGTATTTTTAGCAGCTTCGGCAGAACGCATGGCCAGATTGCGGACTTCTTCGGCCACCACCGCAAAACCTTTTCCGGCATCTCCCGCCCGAGCCGCTTCAACTGCTGCGTTCAAAGCTAATAGATTAGTTTGAAACGCGATTTCTTCAATTGTTTTAACGATTTTGGCAGTTGCATCCGAGGAGTTTTTGATTTTGGTCATCGCTTCGGAAAGTTCATTCATATTTTCTCCGCCGCGTTCCGTGCTTAAATGAGCAGCCTGGGTCATTTCAAATGCAATTTTCGCGTTATCCGCATTGCGGGTTGATAGACCAACCATTTCTTGAAAATTAGCCGACATTTCTTCGAGTGTGGCGGCTTGCTCCGAGGCACTTTGAGCGAGGGATTGACTCGCTGAACTTATTTCATCAGAGGCAGATGTAACTTGCTCGGCACCAACCGAAATTTGGGCGATAGAATTATAAAGGTTATCAATTGTTTGGTTTAACATTTTTTGAATGTTGGCATAATGTCCCTGAAAATCCCCTTCCATTCGGTCAGTTAAATTACGGGAAGAAACTTTTTCCAGAACCCGGGCTTCTTCATTCAAAAATGACTGTGCTTCTTGAAGTTTTTCTTCTACTTCCAGAGTTAATTTGCCGATCTTGTCTTTATAGGTATCTGCCTGAGACATCAAAACAAATGACATATCGATCTGTAAAAGACGATCTAAAGCATTTCTAAATTGTTTGAGGTCTTGGGCAGTTGCACCCGCTTTCTCAATTTCAACCAACAAAAATTGGCGGATGACTTCATACATCGCAACGAACCAATGTGAATCAAGGGCTATTCGGTCATGAACCTGTCCTACTTTATACCGATAGGCAACATATTCATCATCAATTTTCCCATCAAAAAGAGTTAAAATATAGCGCGAAAGCATCGGACGTTGTCGCTCAACCGATGAATGCTGTCTCAAAACGCCGGAAGTTTCCGGGCTATTTAAAACATGAGCGTAAAATGTATCAACAAGTCTATCAAGGGAGCTGCGGCAAATGTCTGACCACGATTTAATAATTCCTAAATCGTTCTCGGTCAAACCGTGAAATTGAATTTTAGTTCTAACTTGAGGATTAGAAACTGAGATTGTTCCCGGTTGATGGGATCTATTTCTTTTGAAAAACATTAATTTTGACCTCTTAATTCTATTAAAAATTGTGTAGGAATGATTTATTCTGATTTCTCAGAATATTACTTTTGAGAGCCGGTTACTCGTCAAACTACTTATCGGCAGATTTTAAAAAATAATTACTTAAATTTTTGAAAATGAGTATTTTTTCTTCTAAAGAGTTAAAATTTTCTGAACCCGAAAAATTTAGGGTTGTTTTATCTTAATTTAAGGTTAAGTAATTTGCTTGGATTGATTTACCACGTAAGGGTTTATTAATCCCTGCAGAGTTTGAAAAAAGTTGATAACTGCTAATCAAACCAAGCATTTCCTGTGATTGTCCCGACAATTCCTCAGCGGAACTGGCTGATTGTTCAGAGTTGGCTGCAGTTTGCTGGGTTACCTGATTCATTTGTTCAATCGCAATATTGATTTGTTCAATTCCTTCACTTTGCTGTTCCGTCGCCGCCGCAATTTCTGCACTAACTACGGTTACCTTGTTTATTTCCTCAAAAATTTCATGAAGATTTACAGCCACTTCTTTATGAATAACGGCTCCATCCAGTGTGTTTTTTACTGAATCATCAATCAACTGAGCGGTATTTTTAGCCGCTTCGGCAGAACGCATAGCCAGATTGCGAACTTCTTCGGCCACCACCGCAAAACCTTTTCCGGCATCTCCCGCCCGAGCCGCTTCAACTGCTGCGTTAAGGGCTAATAGATTGGTTTGAAATGCAATTTCTTCGATCGTTTTAATGATTTTTTGAGTAGATTCGGATGAGTTTTGGATTCGGTCAACTGCTTCATTCAGTAACTCCATTTTGTGCATTCCGGTTTCGGCTATTTTTCGGGCACTTTCCGAAAGAGAGCGGGCTTCTAACGAATTTCTGGAGTTTTGGCGGGTCATGGCCGATATTTCCTGGAGGCTGCTCGAAACTTCTTCGAGGGTTGAGGCTTGTTCCGATGAACTTTGGGCTAAAAATTGGCTTCCTGCACTGATCTGTCCCGCTGATTCCGAAACTTGTTCCGCTCCTTCGTTAATTTGCCTCATTCCTTCATTAAGGTTAGCCAAAGCGGTATTTAATGAATCCTTAATTCTGGAAAACTCCCCCTTGTAATTTCCCTTCATTTGAGCGGTCAAATCTCTTTGGGAAACTTTTTTCAAACAATCAGAGGCTTCATTAATCGGATCGGCAATTGCGTCCATAACGTGATTTATCCCATTAATAAGCTCTGCATAGGTTCCTTCAAAATGGCTGACATCTCCACGTTTTGATAAATCACCTTCCTCGGCAGAATGGATTAAAAGCTGCGTTTCACGGTTAAGATTTTTTAAAGATTCGCACACTTTAATGAAATTATTGGTCAAAACGTCCTTGTCCGATTTTGGCTTAAGTGTGAAGAACTCTAAATCTCCGCGACTAATAAATTCAGCGGCTCGAACCATATCTCTGGTGTGTGAAATTGATTTTCGAAATGATTCGGCTAATACTCCTATTTCATCTTTTGATTCATATAAAATGGTTTGATCAATTTCTCCAACTGCTAATTTTGAGGCAATTTCCGTAATTTCATACATTGGATTCAGTAATGCCCGGGCAACCAGAAATGTTGCAAGGAGAGAAATCATCAGACTTGCCAACAAAAAAAAGATAAGTTTATAAGTTGACCATGCCACTATCTGATTTGAATTTTCAACACTTTCCCCGGCATTTTTTTCAATGATGTCCCCTAGTTTATCCAAATTGACTTCCAAGGCGCTAAAATCTTTTTGAAATTGGGGCATTAAATTCTCAGCCTTTTCGCGCTGCCCTGATAAAGCTAAATCAATTAATTCCTTTGTCGTTTTAATATATTGGTCAATCATCGGCTCAACCTCTCTGATCACCCCTTTTGCATCTTGATTTAAATCAAGTTTATTTAATTCGGCAAAGTTTTTTTTAATATTCGTTATATGTTCTTCAAACTCTTCTCTAACTTCATTTTTTCTGACTTCGTCCTTAGATTCCCCCGCAATCAGTGCTTTATAAACCGAACCACTGATGGCATCGTGATACATATCTGCAATTGAAATGTTTCGAATCGCAGGAAGTTGAGTCGAGCCAAGGTTTAGTTGAGCAGAATCAAGGTTTCGAATGGTCAGAAACGAAATAAGGCTGATCAGAAGAAGGGAAGCAAAAAGCATACCTGTTAAT
>DAORIL010000612.1:0-4170 GCA_035438525.1 Pyrinomonadaceae bacterium | reverse complement strand
ATCGTCCGATAGATCAAGACTGCGAATCGGTTTCCCGTCTTCTAAAACGGGCAAAAGTTTTTCGATGATTTCAATGTCGCGTTTGGCTTCTTTATCGCCGGATTTTGCGCCGCGTTGGGCTTTATCTTTGCGTTTTTCGAGACTCTGTAAATCCGCTAAAGCCAATTCGATTTGAATCGTTTCGATGTCACGAATCGGATTGACCGAGCCTTCGACGTGAATAATGTCGTCATCGTCAAAACAGCGGACAACCTGAACAATTGCATCGGTTTCACGAATATTTGCCAAAAACTGATTGCCGAGTCCTGCACCTTCCGAAGCACCTTTGACCAATCCGGCAATGTCAACAAATTCAACTGTCGCGTGAACTACCCGTTGCGCCTTAATCATTTTTTCCAGAATCCCGATGCGCTCATCAGGAACAGCGACCACGCCGACATTCGGCTCGATTGTCGCAAAAGGATAATTGGCGGCTAAAGCGGATTCTTGTGCCGTTAAAGCGTTAAAAAGAGTTGATTTTCCCACGTTGGGAAGTCCGACGATTCCTGCTCGTAACATAATTTTCAGTAATTGGTAATTGGTAGTTAGTAATTTGTCTCCAAACCAAAACGAATATTGTAACCTTTGTGCATTGATTTGGCGAAGTAAGGTGAGAAAAAATTGCTAAATAATCGCTTTTTTATCTACGGATTGATAAACTTGTGGTGTAATAGAATGCAAATTAATTTCAACATTTATCGGATTTTATACCAATCAAAAATCTAAAATCCAAAATCTAAAATTATTATGAATTGGGGATTAATCGGCGCGGGTGATATTGCCCGAAAACGAATTGCACCTGCTTTGCGCGATTTGGAAAACTGTAATTTATCGGCAATCAGCCGTAAAAATGTGGAGTTAGCTGAATCTTTTGCCAAAGAATTCAGTGCAGAAAAATCCTTTGCCGATTGGCGAGAATTGATTGCGGATGACGATATCGAAGCGGTTTATCTTGCCACGCCTGTTTTTTTGCATAAAGAACAGACGATTGCCGCCGCCGAAGCCGGAAAGCACGTTTTGTGCGAGAAACCGATGGCTCTCAATGTTAAAGAATGTGACGAAATGATTGCTGCTTGTCGAGTAAATAACGTCAAGTTCGGAATTGCCTATTATCGCCGTTTTTATCCAATTATTGAGCGCGTCAAACAAATTATTGCTACGGACGAAATCGGTAAACCGGTGATGGCGCAAATCAATTCTTTCGAGTTTTTTAATCCGACGGCGGAACATCCGCGTTTCTGGCTGATCGAAAAAGGTAAATCAGGCGGCGGTCCGATGATGGATTTCGGGTGTCATCGATTAGAGGTTTTAGTCAATCTTTTCGGCGAAGTTTCCAAGGTTAAAAGTCTGGTTGCTAATGTTGCCTTTGAACGTGAAGTAGAAGATACGGCAACCGCTTTATTACAGTTTGAAAGCGGAACTTGTGCGAGTGTCACGGTAACGCATGCCGCCCGCGAACCGCAAGATACACTCAGTATTTTCGGCACCAAAGGCTCAATCCATATTCCTGTTTTGAATCAAGCAAACATTCAGATCAAAACAGAAAACGGAGATAGAATTGAATCACATCCGACACATCCGAATGTCCATTTGCCTTTGATTGCAGATTTTACTAATGCAATTTTAGAAGATCGTGCCCCGTTAGTTTCAGGCGAAATCGGTAAATTGATTCAAGTTTTAGAAAGCAGAATTTATAACGGCGAATAAATACTCTGTAATTTATTTTAAACCGCAGAGTTCGCAGAGAATGCAGAGAATTGTTAGGTTAAACAGCGGAGAAACACGCTCCTTAACAGTCGCGTTTCTGCCTGCTAGTTAAATCTCTGCGCTCACTGCGGTAATAGATTTATTTCACTCCCAAAACTTCAATAATAAAGATAAGTGTTGCATCTGGTGGGATTACTCCCCCTGCACCTCTTGCGCCATAACCGATCGAAGACGGAATGATTAAAGTTGCGTGGTCGCCAATCCGCAAATTTTGTAAACCTTCGTCCCAGCCTTTGATAACCATTCCCCTTCCGACCGGAAAAGTAAAAGGTTCGTTTCGATTGAGCGAACTGTCGAACATTGCGCCGTTGGTCAAAAGTCCGGTGTAATTGACGATCACTTCGTCGCCTGCTTTAACTTTTTCACCATCGCCGTTTTTCGTAATGATATAGGTCAAACCTGATTCGGTGGTAATTGCATTGTTATTTGTATTTTCCATTTTTCTATTTTGCCTGTGAATTGTTTTGTTAGGCAAGGACACTAATTTTTTTGAAACAAAACTTTAGCAAAACAAGTTTATCAATTGAGTGACGCATTCCGCCGTTTTTTTGCACGTTATCGATTAAGGGGTGAAGTTTTATCCGTCTAAATAATTCTGAGGAGCAATAATATTTATGAAATCATTTTTGATAAAGTTCTTTTTGTTGATGATTTTGGCACAAACGGCAATTTTTGCCCAGACTGCCGATTTGGAAAATTTGTTTACGAATTTCCAGCATTTTGATTTGCGTGATGCGCTGACAAAACATAAAAACGATAATTCATCCGAGGTTTTATTTTATCGCGGAGTTGTTGCTAATCGTTTTAACGAAACAAAAAAATCAACCGAATTTTTACAGAAATATCTCAAAAAAGTCGATAAAAATGCAACGCATTTAGCAGAGACTTACGAAGTTTTAGCTGATAATTACACCAAAGATTTTCAATACGGCAAAGCTGCCGATGCTTATAAATTTCTGCTTGATAACTTTCGCGGAAAAATTGACGCACTAAGAATCAAAGGCTATGAAAATATGTTCGGATTATGGAATTCCCTGCGCCAGATTGCCCCGCAAACCGTTGAGTTTAATGGTGATTCAAACATTCAAGGAACACGCGATGCGGCTAAACTTTTGAATATTGAGGTCGAAATCGGAGCAATTAAAGACAATTTTGTTTTTGATACAGGCGCGGGACTTTCGACGATTACCGTTTCGACTGCCAACAAACTTGGCTTAAAAATTATCGAAGCTGATGTTTCGGTTGGCTCGGCAACTGATCTGAATGTTAAATCAAAACTTGCAGTTGCACCCGTGATGAAAATCGGTAACATCACTGTTCGCAATGCTATTTTTCTGGTGATCGAAGACAAAGCCATGAGCTTTCCGCAAATCAATTATCAAATTCATGGCATCATCGGTTTTCCTGTCATTCATTCGCTCGGAAAAGTTTCGATTGCGAAAGATAATCACGTTGCAATCTTTGCCAAATCTGCTAAAACAAATGCCGAACCGAATATGTGTTTGCAAGGTTTAGTGCCGATCGTGGCAGGTTTTCATCAAAATAAACGCTTGATTTTTGCCTTTGATACCGGAGCAGTTTCAACCGATCTGTATCCGCCTTTTTTCAAAGCTAACGAAGCGGAAATAACTAAAAACCAAACTTCTCAGAAAGTAAAAATCGGCGGTGCCGGAGGTTTCAGAGAAGTATCTGCCTATCGTCTGCCCGAAGTCGAATTAGCCATTGGAGGAAAAACTGCCAAGCTGACCAATGCCAGAGTTTTAACTGAGCAAAGTAATGAAAATAGTCGATTTTATTACGGTAATCTCGGGCAGGATCTAATTAAACAATTTGATAAAATGACTCTTGATTTTCGGACGATGCAGATTAGCTTTGAATAATCTATTCTAAAAACATTTTCACCGCAGAGACACAGAGACGCAGAAAAAAATAAGTAAAATCAATAAAGACAGAGAAAAATCTGTTTAAAACCTCTGCGTCTTTGCGTCTCTGCGGTTTAATCTTTCTTAATCTTCTAAAATTTCCTGCACTCGTCCGACTTTGCCATCTGTCAGACGAACTTTGATTCCGTGCGGATGATTTGATGAATTGGTCAATAGATCTTTAACAATTCCGATGGTTTGTTTGCCGGTGCGTTGATCTTCTTTGAGCACAATCGCCACGCGCAAACCTGCTTTGATATTTTTTCTTTCACGTCCGTTCATTGATTAGATTATTGCGGAATGTGACAGATAAAACAAAGTGGAAAATGGAAAGTGGAAAACGGTAAGTGAAAGAAAGGATTAAATTTCTTAGTTTAGAGTTAGACCATGACGTGGTTCAATAAAAGTGGAGAGAAAACTGTCTTTGGTAGAATATCAAAGA
>DAORIL010000611.1:0-4200 GCA_035438525.1 Pyrinomonadaceae bacterium | reverse complement strand
CTCTCACGCTTTCGGCAAAGTTGCGGGGTTTTATCATCAATGGCGAAGAGCAATAGGCGTCACTCTCGAAGAAGCTGAGCAGACCGTTAAAGACCCGCTTTACTTTGGTAACTTATTGGTAAAATTAGGCAAAGCAGATGGTTCGGTCGCGGGAGCAACCAATACCACTGCACACACAGTCGCCGCCGCCTTGCGTTGTATCGGTGTCCGCGAAGGTTTTAAAATTGTCTCGTCATTTTTTCTAATGGTCATTCCCGATAAAAAATTTGGCGCAGATGGCGCAATGATTTATGCAGATTGCGGTGTCGTGATTGATCCAAATTCAACCGAACTTGCCGAAATTGCGATTGCTTCAGCTGATTCGTGCCGCGCTTTGCTCAATGTCGAGCCAAAAGTTGCGATGCTTTCATTTTCAACCAAAGGCAGTGCAAAACATCAATTGATTGACAAAGTTATCGAAGCTGTCAAAACTGTTCGCGCCCGTTTTCCTGATTTGGCAGTTGACGGAGAATTGCAGGCAGATGCGGCATTAATCCCTAGTGTCGGCGAATCAAAAGCTCCCGGTTCGAGCGTTGCCGGAAAAGCTAACATCCTCATTTTCCCAGACTTAAACGCCGGAAACATCGCCTACAAATTAACCGAAAGATTAACCGGCGGAACGGCTATCGGACCAATTTTGCAGGGATTGGACAAACCTTGCAACGACCTTTCACGCGGCTGCAAAGCCGAAGATATTGTTGATGCAGTGGCAATTACGGCGGTGCAGTCACAGGCGCGGAAAAAGTAAAAAGGTAAAAGTAAAAATTAAAAATTAAAAATTAAAAATTAAAAATTAAAAATTTGCACTAGGCAACCTTTTTACAAACAAACGAAGTCATAATAGCTGATGAAACTTTTCAAACTCAGAACAAATATTCTTCTTTTTGCAACTTTACTCTCTTTTGGGAATTTTGTTGTATGGTATTTTTCTACGCCAAATCCTTCGCAAGTTTTTTATGTCAAAGTAGCAAAAGAATATGACTTAAACGCCACAGATGAAGAACTTGCCGAGTTTATTAAAGACGGAAATAATTATCCTTCTAATTATGCAGCGAGTAAAAATATTGGCATTCCTTATATTCGGACTGATTTGTATATTCGGATAAAAAAAGATGGGCGAATAACTCTAAATAGCGAAGAGTTTGGAAGTGTAGAAAATACTGAGCCTCTAAAAGAAGTGCTTGATAAAGTTTTTCAAGATAGATTTGACAATGGAATTTTTGAAGAAAGAACCAATAAAATTTTCAAGAGAGTTTTCATAAATCGCCCACTTTCAGCCAAATACGGTGATGTCGTCAAAGTAATTGATGCCGTCAAATCAAGCGGCGCAGAACCGATTATTTTGCAGATTGATGATTTACCTGAGTAAATTTTAAATTTTCCACTTGACAATAAACGAATGTTCATTTAATTTAGAATTTGTGAGACACAAAGACGACAACAAACATCAGGCAATTTGCGACGCGGCGATTGAGTTAATTACCGCGAACGGTTTTGCTGATACTTCAATGTCGAAAATTGCGAAAGCCGCCAATGTTTCGCCTGCGACGATCTATGTTTATTTTGAAAATAAAGAAGATTTGCTGAATAAACTTTATCTATTCGTCAAACGCGAAATGAGTCTGCAACTTTTACAGGGTGTCAAACCAAACCAATCGATCGAAGAATCTTTCAAAATTATCTGGAATAATTTTTATAATTTTGCCATCGAAAATCCGGTCAGATTTGCTTTTACTGAGCAATTTGCCAATTCCCCGATGGTTATTAATTGCCGTCTGGAAAGTCTGGATTTTTTCAAACCGCTGATAGATTTATTTAATCGCGGCAAAGAAGAAAAAGTTTTTAAAAACGTTCCACTGGAAATTTTTCATGCGTTTACGTTTTCGCCATTGATGGGATTGGTCAAAGAACATTTGAGCGGACAGATAGTTTTGGATCAAAAGGCTCTCGCAATTGCCTACGAAATTGCCTGGGATGCAATCACGAATTAATTTTTTTGAAAGTTAATTAAACGAACATTCGGTTATCTTATAATAAATGGCAGAAACGCGAGTGTAAACGAGCGTGTTTAACATTCAAACAAAAACACACTTCCTAACGGGCGTGTTTCTGCCTAAGGAAAATAAAAGAGGTAAAAAACAATGAGTAAGACAATAGTTATCACCGGAGCAAGCAGCGGAATTGGCAAGGCAACCGCCAAATATTTTGCCGAAAACGGTTGGAATGTCGCCGCAACAATGCGAAAACCTGAAAATGAAAAAGAATTGGGTAATATTGCAAACGTCAAATTGTATGCGTTGGATGTCACCGATAAAACCCAAGTCGAATCGGCAATCGCTCAAATCAAAAACGATTTCGGACAAATTGACGTGCTTTTGAACAACGCAGGATACGGCTTGATCGGACCACTTGAATTGGCTGACGAAGCACAAATTTACAAACAATTTGAAACCAATGTTTTTGGCTGTCTGCGAACCATCCAAACCGTTTTACCAACCATGAAAGAACAGAAAAAGGGCTTAATTTTGAATGTAACTTCAATTGGTGGAATAATTACAATGCCATTATGCTCACTCTATCACGGAACAAAATTTGCGATGGAAGGCATTTCTCAGTCGCTCAATTACGAACTAAATCCTTTTAATATCAAGGTTGCGACCATTGCGCCGGGTGGGGTTTCAACCGATTTTGCGGGACGCTCAATGGAAATGACTGTTTCCGAAGGCGACCAAATCGAAGGTTATGAAAACTTGATTACAGCCATGAATAATTTTCTTAATCGCGGCGAAGAACGCGCTTCAACTTCTGAAGATATTGCCAAAGCGATTTTTGAAGCGGCAAATTCCGAAAATCCGAAAATTCGCTACGTTCTCGGCAGCGATGCTGTGCAATTTTACGGAATGCACCGCCAAATGGAAATTGAAGAAGTGCAAAATACTACCAAACAATTCTTTGGATTAGTGTAATTAAAAGCCTTTGCCCGCGAAATGCGCGAAACACACGAAAAAAAAGAAAAGTTAGGATTCATTTGTGATTTTTATTTTAGCGTTTTTAGCTTGTTTAGCGGGCAAACTTTTTAAAGCAACCTGAAAATATAATAAGGAGTAAAAAAGATGAGTAATGAAAAATGGACAGCAGAAAATATTCCGAATCAAAAAGGAAAAGTTGCGATTGTGACAGGTTCGAGCAGCGGCATCGGATTTGAAGCGGCGCGAGTTTTAGCCGAAAAACAAGCGACGGTCATCCTTGCAGTTCGCAATCTGGAAAAAGGAAATAAGGCAGTAGAAAAAATTTTGGAGCAAAATAAAAATGCCGATGTCAAAGTAATGGAACTTGATTTGGCGAATTTGGAATCAGTCGAAAAATTTGCCGAAAATTTCAAAAAAGATTACTCACGGCTTGATTTACTAATTAACAATGCAGGTGTGATGATTCCGCCATATTCAAAAACTACGGATGGTTTTGAACTGCAATTCGGGACAAATCACCTTGGGCATTACGCTCTGACCGGACTACTTTTAGAACTTTTGCTCAAAACCGAGGGCGCACGAATCGTTAATGTTTCGAGCGGTGCGCATAAAGTGGGAAAGTTGGATTTTGACGATCTGACTTGGGAAAAAAGAAGCTACTCAGCGTGGCGAGCCTACGGCGACAGCAAAATTTCCAATCTTTATTTTACATATGAACTAGACCGCAAACTGAAAGAAAACAAACTTGATTTGCTGGTGACCGCCGCACATCCAGGCTACACTGCCACCGAATTGCAAAGAAATATGGGCGTTTTTGAATTTTTCAACTATATTTTTGCCCAAAATGTTTCGATGGGAACCTTGCCGACTTTACGGGCGGCGACTGAAGAGAATTTGAAAGGCGCAGAATATTTTGGTCCCGGCGGTTTAATGGAAATGCGCGGCTATCCAATTCGGGTTGAATCAAATTCATTATCAAAAGACGAAGAAATTGCCAAAAAACTTTGGGAAGTTTCGGAAAAATTGACCAAAGTAAAATTTGAGTTTAACCAAAAGGCAAATGGAGTGGGTAAATAAGAGTTTTAGCCCGCAAAATACGCGAAACACACTAAAAAAAGAAAAAAGATTCAAGTAAAGAGGGGCTGTAAGAAATTTTGTGTAAATCAAACTTTATAGAATAAGGAGATTTACA
>DAORIL010000610.1:0-4213 GCA_035438525.1 Pyrinomonadaceae bacterium | reverse complement strand
TTTGATAAACGGGTAAAAAATAGTAAGATTACTTTTGTTTTAAATAATTATGAAAGGAATTTTGATTGCGTTTTTGTTTGTTTTAGTTTTTGTGGTTTTTACAAATGCACAATCTGTAACTAATTCGCCAGTAACCTCCGTAACTGAAACCTCTCCGATACAAAAAAGGGCATTTCCGGTTGGTTTTAAATCAGACGGGTGCACCGGTTTTCCCGATGGAAATTACTATGACTGTTGTGTCGAACATGATCTGGATTATTATTATGGGGGAAGTTGGCGCGAACGTTGGCGTTCCGATAAAAGATTTTATGGTTGTATCAAGAGCAAAGGCGGGTTCAAACACAAAGTTTTAGCCCAAATGATGTGGGTGGCCGTTAGATTACTTGGCGCACCATTTTTGCCAACATCCTTTCGTTGGGGATTTGGAAAGGATATAGAAAAGAAAGCAAAAGCTCAGTCGGCAAATAACCAAAATTTGATTAAATAAAGAATTCCAAGTGAAAGTGAAATTCCAATACTGAACCACATAAATTTATTAGCTTTTTCTTTTGAAATCATTTTTTTATTTTACCCGAATCTTAAATAAATCCAAATTCGATTTCAAAAAAGATAATTGAACCAAACCGAATCTTCATCTGCCTTTCCACCTGTTGTGGAATATAATTTTCGAGCCGGAAGATTATCTTTTTCTGTTCCGACAAACATTTCAACAATTCCTTTTTGTAAGCAAATTTGCTTTAGAAATTCAATTAGAGCGCTTCCGACACCCCTTTTTCGGTGGGATTCTGCTACTTCAATTTCATATAAAAACATTTCTGTAGTCTCCCGTTTGAACATTTTCATTTCATACGCCGTTAACCCACCTATCAATTGATCCTTTTCGAGAGCAACAACTACATGAAAATCTTCTCTTTCCAACATTTGGCGAACATAATCATTTGACGAGAAGATTTGATTTTTTGAACCCTCACTAAAACCAAATAACTGAGCCAGTTTTTTTGCTAAGGTAATTTCGTTTCGATTGAGTTTTTTGACCGTAATAAAATCTGCCATTTTACTTTTTTGGTTTTATTATTTCAACTTCCAGCGGAGCTTTAACCAACACAACACAGCCGTTTTTTGTGCTTACCCGATGTTTATTATTTACCGCAGTATACAGATAATCACCCGCCGTTAATTCATCTTTTCCAAGTTTAATATCGCCTTCGAGAACAAAGATTTCTTCTCCACCGGGGTGATTATGGAGTGGATAGGTCGCACCGGCTTCAAATTTTAAAAGGATTGTTGGCGAACGTTGTGTTTCATCGTCAAATAGTAAAGTTTTGACAAAAACTCCTGTTACGCCATCCTCATTTAATGGTTTCCATCCGATTTCGTTACTTTTAACTAATTGATTTTGTTTCATTGAGTTCTTATTTTTGTTCAGCAAAATGCCAGCAAACTCCGGCAATATCAATCATATTTACCTCTCTTCCCCACGGAAAATTCGTTGGTGCATTCAATTTAATTCCGAATTTTTCAGGTAAATTTAGAGCACTAACTTTTTGCCAAAATTTATCCAAATTTTCTACTTTGACACTCAACATAAAATTTTCGGCAAACTCTTTAACATCATAATTTTGCAGGATGAATCGGCATCCATTATTTTCAAAACCAATATAATCGCTGGCTTCCCAGTTTATTGTAAAACCGAGTGCTAAAAATAATTGTTTCGAGGCTTGAAAATTACCTCCTGACGGAACAAAAGCTTCAATTGAATTATATTTCACGGTAAAAACTCCCTTTAAGTTTTAGGTTGGTAATGCAATGCAACAATTCCGCATTCAAAGGCTTTGGCTTTAACTAACTCAAGATTTAATTTTTCATTCAATCCGCCGAAAATTGTTAAACCATTACCTAAAGCGATCGGATTTACAAATAAATGGTATTCATCAATTAAATTATTTTTAATCAGGGAAGTAACAAATTCTCCCCCTCCGTAGGCAATTATTTCGCCGACTTCATTTTTAAGTTTATTAATTTCTTCAACCAAATCGCCATTGTTAATTGTTGTGTTATTTCCTTCGATTTTATTTAGCGATCTTGAAAAAACTATTTTTTTTGTGTCATTCATTTTATGGGCAAATTCGTCCGTTTTTTCAGGATCTTTGACCCTTGAAGCCCAAGCTCCGATAAATCCTTCAGCGAGCTTGCGCCCAAGGATAATTTTCTCAATTGGCTTAGTTAATTCACTAACATAATTTTTTAATTCTTCATCCCAATTCCAAACCATCCAATCCATTTCGCCGTTTGGTCCAGCAATAAAATTATCAATCGAAGTCTGCATTTGAAGTTTTAACTTTCCCATTTTTATTTTGCCTCCAACAATGGTTTATATTTTTCCCAATTAGCATAAGCCAAAAATGAATTTGCCAAAATCAGAAAAATTGCAATCGGCAAACCTGTTTTATCCAAAAAAAGATGGATAAAGAAAATATTAATGATAATTGGGGCAATGATAACGCTGGCCAACGGGACAAATCGTCCGGTAACAAACGCAACTCCACAAACAAGTTCAGTAGCCTTGATGAGAGTCATCAGATAACCTGAAGCATTAACCCCGTCATTAAATATTTTAAGATTGCCGGTTAATTCCGGTTGGGGAATCAGATTTAAAAAATAAGTAACCGAGCCAAAAATAAATAAAAGTCCCATCAAAACACGAACAATAATTACAGCGATTTTCATAAATTATTTTTCCTTTTAGAATCTTTCCGATTCGATCCTTTTCCATAAAAAATATGAAAAAAACATAATTGCTAACATAATTAAAGCGGGAAACAGCATTCCAATCCCGTCACCCGTAAATGCGTGCGAAGCAAATCCGCCGATGAATAAAAAGGCAAAACCTGCGTAAGCCCATTCTTTAATGGTGCGAAAAGTCGGTTGCAAAATAGCGATGGAACCCAACAATTTGGCGATCCCTAAAATCGACAAACAATATTCGGGGTATCCCAAAATTGCTAAAGCCTCCTTTCCGCCCTGAACTCGCAAAACACCTGCAATTCCGTCCAAAAACATCGAAAGGGTAAAGAAAATAGTAATAATCCAATAAATAACAGGTAATTTTCTTGATTTCATATTCATCGACAAATAAAAAATAATGCCTAAGAAGTAAATTAAGTTTTTTTTTGATTTTTACTTTGCAGCGATTACGGTTTATATATTGCAGTAACCACAAGGAATACAGTGTTTACATAAAGAAGTAAGTCTTAATTACTTTGCGGATAATCGTAATTGACCATCCATTGAACTCCAAATTTGTCCTTGCACATTCCAAAATATGCCCCCCAAAATGTATCAGAAATCGGCAGTGTGGTTGTGCCACCATTGGCTAAACCGTTAAAAAACTTATCGGCTTCTTCTTTACTGTCAGCACTAATGGAAAGGGAAACATTATTGCCAATTACGGCATCATTAGCGTATTCGCCAACTGCATCGGAAGCCATTAAAACGTGACCATCGCTCAGGGGTAATGCCACGTGCATAATTTTCGATTTGTCAGAATCTGACAATCCTTCACAACCTTCTTGAGTAGGCATATCCCCGAACCGCATAAATGTGGCGAATTCGCCGCCAAAAACCGATTTGTAAAAGTTAAATACTTCTTCCGTATTACCTAAAAAATGTAAATATGGATTTATTTTTGCCATTTGTTTATTCTCCTGATTTTTTATTTTTTGAATGATTGCGAAACCCTAAAACACTTGAAGTGAAATATTGTTTCATTGATGCAACAATTACTATACAGAAATAAAAAACACTTTGCAAATCAGTTTTGAACTTTTTTTAAGGGTCGAGAGTTTCCATTGAATTCATAAAGAGTGCATCCTTAAGTGGAATGAATTCAACAGCTACGGGTGAAATTCTTTGAAATATTTGCATCGGGACAAAACCGATTTCATCCATAAACCTTTTTTTGAAAGTATCACCAATAACGTAATCAATATGGGATTGACTTGAGGTAATAAGCCCTTTTTTTTCAGTTGGAAAGCCGTCACGAAACATAATTCGGGCGGCATTGCGGACATTGGTGGTGGTGTGTCGGGCGTGTGGTTCGATAAAAATATACTTTTCGGGGATTCCGTATTTTTCCATAATATATTTTTTCATTTCTATGGCTTCGCAAAATGGAGTGTGGGCGGGATGAACGTAACCGCCGGAAAGGATAAGT
>DAORIL010000609.1:0-4243 GCA_035438525.1 Pyrinomonadaceae bacterium | reverse complement strand
CTGCCAGACAGCCTGTTTTGAGACTTGGCGTAAAAATTTGATTATCTTTGCACCAAAAAATATTTGCCATGGCTGCCGATGCGATTTCGCCTTTTTCATTGAGCCGAATTGCTTCGGTAAAGCCTCGTTTTTTTGCTTCTTCGACGGCTAAAAGATTTTCTAAATAGTTGCAAGATTTAATACTTGCGAGTGGTGAAGTTGAATTTATCCGATATGGCGAAACGGTTAATTTAATTTCATCAGTCTGGCGAAAATCAGCAGTCGTAATTAAAAGACTTGTTTTGTTTTTTGATTTAATTTGCCAAACGCCTTTTCCCGATTGGTCAAAAAAAGTTAAGCGCGCGCGTCCGTTGATAACTCCATTTTCGGCAATTAGCTGCATCAACAATTGATGCACGGAATCCATTGAAAATTCGGCTAAATCAATCTCTAAACGCGAAGCATTTTCGCTAACCCGCCGACAATGTTTTTCCCACAAAAAAGGTTTGGATTTATAAATTGCAATTGTCGTGAAAATGCCATAACCGTAAAGCGAAGCGGGCGAAACTGCTAAAATTAGTGCATCTTTTGTTGAGCAAATTTGATGATTAAACGAAATGGATCTGTGCATTTGAGAAATTAGCTAACTGCACGTTTGCGGCGTTTTTGGGCAATCGGAAACTCAAGTCGGAAAGTGGCTCCTTCGCCGATTTGGCTAATGGTTTCGATACTGCCCGAATGTTCCTGGATAATGCCATAAGTAACAGCTAAACCTAAACCGGTTCCGCTGCCAACGCCTTTAGTGGTAAAAAACGGATCATAGATTTTGCTGAGATTTTCGGCATCAATTCCGATCCCGTCATCGGTAACCTCAACAATTATCGAGTCTTCATTTTCAATTTTTGTGGTTAGCGTAATTGTTCCACCATTAAAAATCGCGTCTCGCGCATTGAGAATTAAATTAGTGAAAACCTGTTGCAATTTTCCGCTGTTGCCATAAATTTTTGGCGGAACATCTGAGTAATTTTTGACAATATTGATATTTGATTTGCGGAGTTGGATTTCGAGCAGCTGCAATGTATTGTCGAGCGTTTTATTGATGTCCAGCTCATCAAATTCGGTTGTGTTTCCAACCCGCGAAAAATTAAGCAGATTTCCGGCAATGTTTGAGGCTCGTTCGGTCTGTTTTTGAACTTTTAGCAAAAGGGCATGTTTGGGGTCGGTTTCAGGAATCATTCCGAGCAACATTTGTGTATAGCTCGAAACGCCCGTTAAAGGCGTATTGACCTCGTGTGCAACACCTGCGGCAAGCAATCCGATACTGGAAAGTTTTTCGCTTTGCTGCAAAGATTCTTCGAGTTTTACGCGCGAAGTCACATTTTCCATGACGATAATTGCGCCGGTTTGACCTTGTGAAACCGTGCGAAGTGGCGCAACTGCAACATTTAAAATTAACGGGTTGCCTTTAGAACTTTCGGTATGGAGTTTGTATCCATGTCGCAATTCTTTTAAATGCCAACGTGATTTGCCCAAAATTTGTAACAAATTGACTGAAAAAGTTTCATCGAAAAGATTAACAACCGATTTACCGACGACTTGGTCCCGGTTTAGTTCGAGCATTTCTTCAAAAGTCGTATTGCAACGGGTGACAAGTCCGTCGGCATCCACTGCCAACAGCCCGACATTGACCGATTCGACAATTGATTCGTTAAATTCTTTCAAAAGCGCAAGCTCATCAGTGCGTTTGGCTTGTTCTTCGTAAAGACTCGAATTTTCAATCGCAACTGCAACATAACCCGAAATTGTTCGCAAAATATCCAAGTCTTCCGACGACAAAAGTGACCCGTCTATTCCGCGTCCAAGTCCGATGACTGCCACCATTTTTCCGCGCACAACACATGGAACGTAGTAATGTAATTCCTGGCGCATAAAACCGCCATCACTGGTTTCATGTTCAGAGATTTCAAGTTCATCTGCCCGAACAATTCCGGTTTGTGCAGATTTTTCCCGGATCATCTGGCGAAAATCGCTTGGAACAACATATTCTGAACTGAGCCCGGCTGATTTGGCGATTCGATATTCACCTGCTTTATTTTCGCTTTCAACAAAGACTGCGACTTTTTCAACTGCCAAAACTTCCTGCAAACGATTGACCAGTGAATTAAGCAACGGTTCAATACTAGTCGTAGCTGAAAGTGTGCGTCCAAAATCCAGCAAACCGCGCCGCATATCATAGCGTTCGCCGTAGAAAAACCGATCAGCGCGTTCTTGTAAAAAGTTTTTGAGCGGTTCGGAAAGCAGCACAATGGCTGACATTGCAATAATTGCAATCAGTCCGCGCAAAACGATTTCCGTCGTTGAAAGGTCTTTTCCATAAGCCAAAAACACCAGTCCAAGTGCAACTCCGCCAATCAACATCGCAATGGCAATCGTAGTTAGCGCATAGACCAAAACACGGCGCACAACTACATCCACATCCATCAAACGATAACGAACCACCGAATGTCCGAAACTAAATGGAATTAAAGCTAAAGGAAGCGTAGTCAGAGCAGTTGAATAAGTATCTTCGGGAAGATTGATAAAGCGTTTAATAATTTGAAACGCTAAAATCGGGAATACCGCTGCAAATGTTCCCCAAACCGTCCATTTCAATCTTTGTCGAACCACAGTTTGCTGATTGGTGAAAAATCGCCAAATCAAAACCCCTGAACCGATTGCAATTCCGATATAGAAATGAATTAATGCAGTTAAATAGAGATTCCCAAGCAGATTGTATTTATCAATCAAATGCGCCCACTCTGTCATAAATCCAGCACGAAAACTGATGTAACAGGCAACGGTGGCTAAAAAGATAATTGTCGCGGGAAGATAAAGTGCGAAAGTTTTCCAACGTTTTTCCCCCAAAACAGTGCTGCGGGTCGGATAACGCCAACAAAAATGAAGAAAAACAGGAGCGAAAAAGATAAACGCCAGATCATCAATAATCATGATGGCTAAATCTAAATCTTCACCTGTTCCAATCGGTTTATAAACGTGAAAAACAAAGGCAGTTAAACAAAGCGTAGCAAAGTGCAGAACAAACGGTGCATTATTGCCCTGTTTGAAAAGCACAAACATACCGATTGCCAGCCAAATAAAACCTACTAGCGAGAGAAAAGCAATCGAAGCCGTCCAACGCGGCTGCGTATCAATTTTGTGCAAATCGGCGTAGTAAAAGTTGTCTTTGAAAGCGTAAGCAGTTCGTTGATAAAAATAGGTTAAATTGCCGTTGACACCAACTTGTTCTAAATAAATTTGAACATCCGATGGAGAAACAATTTCGTCAAAATCTTTGGCATCCAAACTGATTGCCAATAACTTATCTCCGGGGATAATTCCGGCTCTTGCACCCGCTGAATCAGACTGAACTTTTTCGGCATAAATTCCATCTGATTTTTGCACCCAAATTACGCCGTCAGTTGGAGGTAATTCTTTGTTAGCTCTCTGGGAAAGGTTAAGTGCGCCTCCAACAACAAAAAATACGGTTGCCAGAAGCCAAATTAAACTCCAAATTGTCAGGACTCTACCTTTCATCTTGATGAAGACAAACTACCCCAAATTATTTGAGGCAATATTTGTTCCATAGTTTTAGTTTTTCAAATTATTTCAAAACCCAATAAATAAAGGGGTTTAAGGTCTATAAATGTTTAATCGGCAAATATTTCATTCAGTTTTTCTCATCTCATCCGAGAATTTGGAAAAAACCGTCTTATATTTGGGATTTGGGAATTCGGATTATGGATTTAAGCTAAATGAGAAGCCTAATTTGAAATACTCAAAAAACAAAAAATCTAAAACCAAAATCTAAAATCCAAAATAAAAAAGACATTCACAGATTTAACAAAAACTTCTTCTGTGGATGTCTCCTTTGTTGATTCAATCAATCAAATTGCTAAAATCTGACCGAAATCCCACCGCGCAAAATTCGCTGCTGCAAACTAAGCCGCAAACTACCTTCTTCTGTATTTACACCCGGTTGAAAATCAAGTAAATTTCGGGCATCAATAACTGCCGTGGCACGAATTGGAAGTCCCAAATTTGGCAACTGTTGGGTAATAATTACGCTCAATCCCGGATCATAAATTGCCATTTTGCCTTGGAAAGGATCAATTGCAAAAACCGTAGCTTGGGGTGAAAGTCGGAAAATTGTTTGAATTCGGGTGCCGGTTTTAAAGTCTGCATTTACCTGACCGACAAATGTGCGGAAAAATCCGTTTTCAAAAAT